>JANODX010000135.1:0-21823 GCA_031412915.1 Vicinamibacteria bacterium
CTGGGGCGAGCCTACTTTTCGAGATACTCGTATCTCGCTCCAACGACATCGTATACGCGCGCCGCACGAAGGTCGCGGGTGATCAGCGTTGCCCCGGCATGCCGGGCCGTGGCGCCGATAAGAGCATCGTAGATGGCGCCGCCGGTGAGACCTGATGAGGAGATCTGCTCCAACAGGGCCGCCTGCGCGGCTCCGGGCAGGGTGAGCGGGGCGGCGACAAACCGCTGCTTGAGGAAGGCGACCACCAGATCGGAAGGCGCCCGATGCGGTGGGGGCAGGCGAGTCAGAACCGCATAGGTCTCGACCATCACGTGAGCGGGAATGCGCGGTTCCCGGGCCAAACACAAGACCGCGTTCCGGTGCGCCTCGTGCCAGGAGGCGAACGATGCGACGACAACGCTGGTATCGAGAGCAATCACCGCCGTGATCGTTCCATGGCGTCCCGAACCATGTCGTCGGTCAGAGGCGGCAAGCCGGAGTCCGGCACCGCGACCAGGCCGTGCTTGCCGGAGCGCAGTTTCATGGGCGTGGGTGTTGCCTCGATCTCGAGAAAGGCGTCTCGCTCCCGGAGTTCGATGGTCCCGCCAGGGATCAGGCCCAGGCGGTCCCTCAGAGCCTTTGGAATGACAATTCTTCCGGCAGAGTCAATGGTTGTCTGCATGCCATTAATGTACCATTCCGCTGGCTACGGCTGCTTCGCCGGCGCGCGCGCCTTCAATTCCTCGACCCAGTTCTGCACCAGGACCATCTGTGACACCACAGCCGGTGGCCTCCGGACTTCCTGGACCCCAGGGCTTCGGTCATGTGGCGCGACACGGTGGGGGACGCTTCGACCAGCTCAGCGTCCGTGCCGCCCGGTGGCTGAGCGTGCCGAAGCCCCATGGCCTTGGCGAGACCAAAGTCCAGGACCTTGACCGTCCCGTCGGTGCGGACCTTGATGTTGGCGGGCTTGAGGTCGCGATGGACGATGCCCTGCTCATGCGCTGCTTCGAGGGCCTCCGCGATCTGGCGCGCGATGGGCAGCGCTTCGGCGATGGGGATCGGCCCGCGGGCGATATGAAGCGGAGAGACCTTCACCCTCGACCAGCTCCATCACGAGGGCGCGCGACCCGGGGCCGGTCGATCCGCTCACCGCGGGCACTTCCTCGATCCCGTGAATGGTCGCGATGTTGGGATGGTTCAGCGACGCGAGGGTCTGAGCTTCGCGCGTGAATCGCGTCAGTCGCTCCGGGTCATCGGCGAACGCCGTGGGCAGAACCTTGATCGCGACAGCGCGATGGAGCTTCGTATCGCGAGCCCGGAACACCTCGCCCATCCCACCCGCGCCGATGGCGGACGATTTCGTAGGGACCGAGCCGAGCGCCGGGGGAGAGCGTCATGAACCCGTGCAGTCTAGGAGATTGCCGCCGGACTTTCGCCGCTCACGCGGTGTCTCGGTGTCTCGTCGGAAACCGGCAACGGAGTTTGCTCGCAGGTGTTTCCTTCCGTGGCCTGCCGGTCAGGGATTGAGCAGGATCAGATCGAGTCCCTGCTTCTCGAAACTCTTGAAATCGTGATCGAGGGAGACGAGGCTCAGTCCGCCGCTCAGAGCGAAGGCTGCCAGGTATGCATCCATCCACAGCTTCGGCGAGGCGGTGTCTCGGGTGGCGAGGCGATGCCAAAGCGCCACGGTTCCCGGGGGTTCGGGGCGATCTTCGACTTGACGCAGGGCCAGCAAGTCGGAAAGTGCCACCAGCGCGTCTCGATTGGTCAGGCCTCGGGCCCCATAGGCCTTGAGCAGGGTCTCGGTGGAGGCCAGACGAAGAAAGCTCTGCTGGGTAGAGCGGCAAAAGACGGCTGGATTCCCGGCCGCCCGCTCTACCAGCGCCGCTTGCGCCCGGGAGTGGAAGGGATGCGTGCTGAAGATCGCCGCGATCCAGACGTTCGTGTCAAAGAGGGATCCCCGCACGCTTCGAGTCCTCCGCTCTCGTTGACTCATGTTCGAGGGACAGAAGGTCTCTAACGCGCATCCTCGGGGCGGGAGCGTCAGGATCGCAGCGGACGACCGGCAGGCCATTGGGGCCGATCACGACCTTCGACTTGGGTGATCGTTTCTTCCGCCGCCCCGGCGGTTCCATTCCAAGCCCCTCGCGGAGAAGATCCGCGACGAGGTCTTTTACGGCTCGCCTCTGCACGACCGCCCGCAGCTTGACCTCCCGTACGAGTTCGTCGGGAAGATCCATGGTCGTCTTCATGGACCCAGCTTCCCAGTTTCCCATCTTGCTGTCAAGGCGAGCCCTCCGCTTCAGGAGCGACGTCCAGTTCGTGGTCACGGTGAGTGGAATGACTGGAGCCTTGTCGGAGGAACCCCCAGGCTGGAGGGAGAGAGGGAATCGCAGCAGCCTGCAGGCCTAGGTCGGCTCCTTGGTCACCTTCGTGGCCACCATGTCGTCGATCTCTGCGTCCGCGATGCCGAGTTCGCGCAGGACTTCGCGGCTGTGCTCGCCGAGGCGCGGAGGCAGGCGCCTCGTGCCGCCCGGGGTCGCGGAAAACCGATAGGGCACACCCGGCATCCGCAACCGGCCCTCGGTTGGGTGGTCGTGAAGAGTCCAGAAGCCGGTGGCCTCGAGGTGCTCGTCGGTCACGAGGTCTTCCAGGGTGTTGACGATCATGATGGGCACGGGCGTGCGACCCAGGGTGTCGAGCCACTCGGCCGTGGTGCGCGTGGCGAGGGTCTTGCCCACTTCGCCGTAGACCTCGTCGATGTGGGTGAGACGAGAAGCGAGTGTCGTGAATCGTTCGTCGGCCAGAAGATCGGAACGCCCGGTGGCGTTGCAGAACGCGCTCCAATGGTCGTTCAGGTACGGCAGCACGGCCAGGTAACCGTCCTTGGTCTTGAAGGGACGACGGTTGGGAGAGAGGAGTCTTCCGTAGCCCATAGGCCCCTCCGCCGGTTCGAAGACCCGGCCATACAGATGCTCGGCCATCACGAAGGACACCAGGCTCTCGTACATCGGCACCTCGATTTCCTGTCCTTCACCGGTTCGCTCGCGATGAAAGAGGGCGGCCAGCACCGCGTTCACCACGGTAAGCGCCGTCGTCTTGTCCGCCACGATGGTGGGTAGGTAGCGCGGTTCGCCCCCCACCATCTGTTGCAACATGGCGATCCCGCTCGCCGCCTGAATCGAATCGTCGTAGGCCGCCTTGTCCGCGTAGGGCCCTTCGCGGCTGTAGCCGTAGGTGCCGCAGTAGACGATCCGCGGATTCACCTTGCGCACCGCCTCGTAGTCGAGACCCAGGCGGGAGAGTGCGGTCGGGCGATAGTTGTGCACGAGAACATCCGCGCGGGCCGCCAGCTTCAGAAGCGCCTCGCGGCCTTTGGGCTGCTTGAGATCCAGAACGAGACTGCGTTTGTTACGGTTGCAGGTGAGGAAGAGCGCGGCCATGCCGGGATGTCTCGCCGGTCCGAGCTGGCGATTACTGTCTCCCGAAGGCGGCTCCACTTTGACGACTTCCGCCCCCAGGTCGCCCAGGATCTGGCAGGCCCAGGGGCCAAGGACGACACTCGTGAGTTCCAGAACGCTCACGCCATCAAGGGGACCAGGCATTGTCATGTCTCCGAACGCGAAACTTGAAAGCGCGCGCCGATTGTCATAAAACTATAACAACTTCAGATGAATTCCGAATCCCCCGCCCATCGTGAGCCCGAGGGGGTCGTCGTCGGACGTGACTACATGTCCTAGACTCATGACAATTGGTTTGGATCTGATCGGAAGGTGGCTGTGAGCGTCCTCGACATCGTCGTGAATCTGTGGACGAAGGACGTCACCGCCCTGTATACGCCCAAACTCGATTCCTTCTGGGCCGCGGTCAACATTCTCGACGACACCAAACGCGGCATTCCCCTCGAAGAAGAACTGAGGCGCATGGACCGCGCGGGGATCGGGCAGGGCCTGCTCGTCGCCACCACCGGCGGGTACCCTGGCACCGACATCTTCTTCGAAAAGCCGGTGGCGCGCATCGCGGAAGTCATCGAAGCCCACCCGCGGCGGTTCCGCGGCCTCGTCGGCGTCAATCCAGGCCGGATCGTTCCCGGGATCAAGCGTCTCGAGGAAGCGGTTCGGGAACGCGGTTTCGTGGGCGCTCACCTCTACCCGCACTGGTTCGGGGAAGCTCCGGATCACCGCATGTACTATCCCTTCTACGCCAAGTGCGCGGAACTGGGCGTGCCCATTCAGATCCAGGTCGGGCATTCGGCCCAGCCGTTTCTTCCCACCGTCGCCCGTCCCATGTCCATCGACCGCGTCGCCATCGATTTCCCCGAGCTCAAGATCGTAGCCATCCACATCGGCTACCCCTGGGTCGAAGAGATGATCTCGGTCTGCTGGAAGCACCAGAACGTGTTCATCGGCTCGGACGCGCACTCCCCGAAATACTGGGATCCTGCTTTCGTTCGATTCATCAACACCCGCGGACAGGACAAGGTCATGTTCGGCACGGACTGGCCGGTGGTGGATTTCGAGCGTGCGGTCCAGGAAGTGGCGGCTCTGGACCTGAAAGAAACCGCCCGGCGGAAATTGCTCTTCGACAACGCGGTTCGCGTCTACGGTTTGGAAGGATGGGTCGCGTGACCCGGAAGGTGAAAATGGCCCCGAGAAGGAATCGGAGAGAGCGCACGGTCGCGAAGAAGAAGACCAGGAAACGCGCGGCCACGAAATCCGGCGCGACCCCGGCGCCCAGGCGCGATCCTGCGGTCGTCGCCTGGCTGGCCCGGGAAATCGCCGAGCAGGAGAAGCGCTACCGGCGGATTGTTCGCGAGATGGACGCGCTCGAAAAACGCCGCCGCCGTTGGGTCATGGAGTTCTACGAACGGATCCAGACTCGCGGCTACTCCGTCCACGCCGGCATCCGCCGCAAGGTCGCCCGGGAAGAAATCCCCCCGCTGCCCAAGGGAAGAATCCGCGTCGTCTGGTAGGCGACCCCCAGGTTTCAGGAGAAGAACATGCCGCGCCGACACATCGAGCCGTTCGTGGACCGAGACACCCCCTTCAAGCGGATGACTCTTCCCGGTTTCCCGTCCGGAATGCAGTACAAGATGCTGAGCATCGACCGCGATACCGGAGCCTGCACCATGACGGTTCAGTGGGATGGCGGATACGTCCAGCCGCCGTCGATCAGCAAGTCCGAACTCGAGATCCTCCTCCTCTCCGGAACATTCAAGATGGGGGAGCAGGTCTGCCGGCCTGGCTTTTACGCCTTTGTGCCCAAGGGCGTTTCCCTCCCCGCCATCGAGACGCGCGGCGGCTGCCAGATCCTGATGATGTACAACCACACGGAGCCGCACATGGTTGAATCGGACCGCGACGGCGCGGGCGCGCGGCGCTCAAGCCTCGTGACCCTCCAGTCCTACGACGACATGCCCTGGCAGGTGCCCACTCTCTTCCCCGCGACCGAGCCCGGCTGTTTGATCAAGATCCTGCACTTCGACGAACGAACCCATGCGTTCTCGTTCTTGTACACCATGACCGCGGGTTTCTGGCAGGACAACATCAGCTATCACGACTGCGCGGAGGAGGCGTACCACATCTGGGGAACGTCGTGGATGATGCAGTTCGGCAATCTCCCCACCGGCGGTTACTTCTGGCGGCCGCCGTACATCAACCACGGCGCCTTCGCGAGCGAGAAGGGCACCCTGGCCTTCGGCCGGACGGACGGCGAGCTCTACAACCACTTTCATTTCCACGCCCACACCACTCCGGAGGAGAACGAAGAGCGGGCGGCGGCGCGGCTCCTCGCCCGCAACCCCCGTTTGTATCAATGGGTGCTATCGAATGGGCACAACCATCCCACCTCGTTCGACGAACCGGACCATCACCATGAGGTTGGTCACGGGCCAGGACATTCACACCGCCCCCCCGACCTGCCCCATAGCCACGACGATGCTCACGGCGATGGTCGGGGACATCATCATGACCACGACGACCACGAGGCCAGGGCCCGCGACAAGCGAGGGCGCGCGCGCTGAAGCCGAGGATGCCCAAGCTGCCTCCGCGCGGTTCTCGCCGCGTCCCGAGCTTCGTCAGCGACGAAGTTCCTCTCTACTATCAGCTCGGCAGCGTGCTCCGCGCGAAGATCGGGTCGAACGAATATCTGCCCGGCCAGCGCCTTCCCACCGAGGCGGAACTCGTCAAGGAGTACGGTGTCAGCCGGATCACCGTCCGTCAGGCCCTGGTGCGGCTCGAGAAAGAGGGCCTGATCCGTCGGGAGGCCGGTCGGGGAACATTCGTGGGCGAGGTCCGTCGGTTTACCGGAACCCAGAAGATGGAAGGTTCGCTGGACGACGTCATCTCCCTGGGCATGGCCACCGAGGTTCAACTCCTCGGTGTGGAGACCCTGAAAGCAACCGCCGAGGAGGCCTCGGTCCTGGGTCTCGAGACCGGGGCGTTGATCACGAGGGGCACCCGCCTCAGGCTGTATCACAAAGAACCCTACAGCTTCATCCAGAACGACTTTCCTCACGAGATCGGCAAGCGCATCCGGAAATCCGATTGGAACGGGATCATCCTGAACATCCTGCCCCAGAAGCTCGGGATCCCGGTGAAGGACGCGAGCCAGACCGTCCGCGCCGCGATGGCGGACGCGCGGCTCGCGCGGCTGCTTCACACCCGGATCGGCGCGCCTTTGCTGTCGGTCGACCGAATCGTCCGCACCGACGGCGGCCAGCCCATTGAACGCACGCGGAGCTACTACCGCAGCGACATCTATTCGTTCACGGTGCACCTCACGTGGAGCGGCGAGAGGTCGCGCGGCCGACTCGGGTGGACTCTCGAGAAACGCAGGAGGTGACATGGCTCGTTATGATTTGCTGGTCAAGGGCGGCATCGCGGTTCTCCCTCAGGTGGGCGCGGTGGCGCTCGACATCGGGGTCAGGAACGGGCGCATCGCCGCCCTGGCCGACGAAATCGCGGCCAGCGAGGGCGCCGAGGTGGCGGACGCGCGCGGACTTCATGTGTTTCCCGGAGCGGTGGACTCACATTTTCACGTGGGGATCTACCGGCCCCACGCGGAAGACGCGCTCAGCGAGTCCGCCTCCGCGGTTTCGGGCGGCGTCACCACGCTCCTGAGCTATTTCCGGACCGGCCATCATTACCTCAACAAGAGCGGTCCTTACCGCGAGATCTTCCCCGAAGTGCTTTCGCTCTCAAAGGGCCGCTTCTGGTGCGACTACGGTTATCACATAGCACCCATGACCACGGCCCAGCTCGACGAGATCCCCTGGCTCGTCTCCCAGGGCGTGACCTCCTTCAAGTACTACATGTTCTACAAGGCCCTGACCCTGTCCGCCGACTCGACCAGAGGCAGGGACTACACCATGGCGGACGAGTACGACCTCGGCCATCTGTACGAGATCATGGTGCGCGTGGCGGAGGCGGGGCGGAGGAGCGGCTCCCGCATTTCGCTCTCCCTTCATTGCGAGAACCCGGAACTGATCCGCGCCTTCATCGCGCGGACCAAGGCTGCGGGGTTGACGGGCCTCAGGGCCTACAGCGAGGGCCGGCCTCCGCTTACCGAGCGGCTTTCGATCCACGAAGCGGCGGTGCTGGCCACCGACACCGGGTGTCCGGTGAACCTGCTTCACCTTTCGAGCGCTCAGGCGATTGATGCCGCCATCGAGGTCCGGCGCCGGCATCCCGAACACGACATACTGATCGAGACGACTCTGCACCACCTGTGTCTCAACTACGACACCGCGGGCGGACTCACCGGAAAAGTGAACCCGCCTATCCGCACGCCTTCCGATCAGGAGGCGCTGTGGGCCGCCCTCATGAGCGGCGAGGTCGACACCGTCGTTTCGGATCACGCCTGTTGCATGGAGGAGATGAAGCAGGGCGACACCTGGAGCGCCCTCCCCGGTTTCGGCGGCACGTCGCTCATCTACCCCGTGCTGCTCTCGCAGGGCGTCCACAAGCGCGGCCTGTCCCTGGCGCGCGCGGCCGAGCTCGCATCCACGAATTCGGCGCAGCGCTATGGCCTGTTCCCTCGGAAGGGGGCAATCGCGGTTGGTTCCGACGCCGACTTCGCGATCGTCGACATGAACGAAACGCGAAAGGTCAGCGCTTCCGGCCTCCATTCCGCCCAGGACCACACTCCCTTCGCGGGCGTGGAGCTCCGCGGCTGGCCCGTCGCCACCGTGCTCCGCGGCCGGGTCTGCTTCCAGGACGGAGCCACGAAGGGCCAGCCCGCGGGCGAGTTCATGCGGAGGCCGGCGTCATGAGCACTGCGAAACCGCGCCGCTTCTTCTACGGCTGGGTCATCGCCGCGTGCGCCCTGCTGACCCTGTTCGTGAGCAATGGCCTCACCATCTCCGGCCTCACCGTGTTCGACGAGCCCTTGCTGAAAGAGTTCGGTTGGAGCCGCGGAGGGCTGAAGTTTCGAGACCTGATTCAATTTGCGCTGGCAGGTTTGCTCGCGCCTTTCGCGGGGGCCCTGGCGGACCGCTTCGGGATCAAACGGCTGATCATGGGGGGCGCCGCCCTGCTGGCTCTGTGTCTTGCCGCCTATTCCCAGCTCGTTTCCCTGCCCATGGTTTACGCGATCCACGTGGTTATCGCCCTGGTTTTGTCGCTCAGCGGGCTCGTGGTGAGCGTACTCCTGGTGTCGCGCTGGTTCGTGAAGAAGCGGGGAACCGCGATCGGCATCACCCTCGTCGGCACCAGTCTGGGGGGCGTCTTGCTTCCTCCGCTGGGAGCCTGGCTCATCGGGAATTACGGCTGGCGCAACGCGTTCTTGATCGAGGCCATGATTCCCCTGGCTCTGCTCGTCCTGGTGGGGTTCCTGGTGAAGGACTCTCCCTCCGAAATGGGGCTCCACCCGCTCGGATCCGGGATAGCACCCGGGGCGCCCTCCGCCGGCCTCTCGGGAATGGAGTATGGAGCGGCACTCAAGACCTGGACGTTTTGGGCCATAGCACTCTGCGCGATGACCACTTTCTATTCGATCCTGGGCGTGCAGAGTCACCTCGTGCTGCACCTGCGAGGCCTCGGATTCGCTCCCGCCGCGGCGGCCGGGGGCTTGAGTCTGATGTACGTCGCCGGCCTCGTCGGCAAATTTCTCTTTGGCTACCTCGCCGACATCCTCGACCGGAAGGTCGTGTTCGTGGCGAACGTCTTCGTGATGTTGCTCGGCAGCCTGTGCCTGTCCTCGATGAACCCGGGTCTTTTCTGGCCCTTCGTTGTGCTCTTCGGTTTCGGCTGGGGCGGCCTCTACACCCTGCTCCAACTCCTCACCATGGACAGCTTCGGGCTGAAGGCGGGCGGCAAGATTCTCGGCACGATCACCGTGCTCGATGCCCTTGGCGGGGGTCTTGGTCCCTGGGTGAGCGGACTGCTGTTCGACCGAACCGGGAACTACCAGGCTTCCTTCATGGTGGTGTCGGGACTCATCGCCGCCGCATTGGTCGTGGCCTTGACGCTGCGGATCCCGAAAGGCGAGCACGGGATCAAATCCGACGGGCGCTGAGCCTGTCTGAGCAGACCGCGGCAGCGAGCGACCGAAGAGCGATCTTCAAAGCAGGGGCTGAAGAACCCGCCACACGTTTTCCGCCACCTGCTTTTGACCGGTCGCGGTGGGGTGGATGCCGTCCGCCTGGTTGAGGCCAGGAACACCGGCGACCCCCTCCAGGATGAAAGGGACCAGGGCGGCGCCGTTTGCCTTCGCCAACTCGGGATACAACGCGCGAAACTTGCGAGCGTACTCGGGACCGTAGTTCGGCAACGCCTCCATGCCGGCCAGGACCAGGCGGGGTGGAGGCGAAACCTGGAGGACACGGTCGAACACGGCCTGGATGTTGGCCCGGGTGGACTCGGGGTCCTGGCCTCGCAAACCATCGTTGGCGCCGGTTTCGAGCACCAGCACGACGACCTTCTGACGGAGCAGCCAGTCCATCCGGCGAATCACGCCCGCGGACGTTTCTCCGCTGACTCCCGCATTGACCACGCGGTACGAGAGGCCGGCCGCGTCCACTTTGGCCTGGAGGAGAGCCGGGTAGGCCCGCTCGGGGTCAAGACCCTGGCCTGCCGTCAGGCTGGTCCCCACGCAGAGGATCACGGGGCGGTCTGACCGATCCGCCTGGGGCCGCTTCTCTTCGGAGTTGGGCGGGTTCCGGCCGCGGCACGCGCCGAGGGCCAGAACCATCGCAAGTCCCGCAACGAGTCGAACGCTATCCTTGGCGGTCATGGCTCTCACCCGATTCGGCTTTCGAGAGGGCGATCTCGTCTCGATAGCGCACAGGGGATTTGATGCTGAGCTGTGAGGATCTGACCAAGACCTATCTCTCCGGAGGCCGCGAAATCACGGTCCTGAAAGGTATCACTTTCGCTCTCGAGGCCGGCGGTTTCGTGGCCATCGTCGGTCCGTCGGGCAGCGGCAAGAGTACCCTGCTCGGCCTGCTCGCCGGCCTGGACCAGCCCACCGCAGGCAAAGTGGTCCTCGATGGCCAGGACCTCGCGGCCCTTGATGAGGAAGGACGCGCGCGACTGCGCGGCGAGAAAGTGGGATTCGTCTTTCAGTCCTTCCAGCTGATACCGACCCTGACTGCGCGGGAAAACGTCCAGGTGCCGCTGGAACTGAGAGGGCAGGACGGACGGGCGCGCGCCGAAGAGTTGCTGGACCGCGTGGGCCTCGGGGGGCGCGGCCATCATTATCCGGCCCAGCTCTCGGGGGGTGAGCAGCAGCGAGTCGCTCTCGCGCGCGCGTTCAGCCACCGACCGAAGCTGCTCTTCGCCGACGAACCGACCGGCAACCTCGATTCGACGACGGGGGCGACGGTGATCAAGCTGATGAACCTAATGAACGAAGAGTTGGGCACAACCCTGGTCCTCGTAACTCACGACCCGGCGCTGGCCACCTGCGCGCGACGGGTTCTGCGACTGGCCGACGGCGCCCTGCTCTCCGACGAGACACTGGTCTCGGCCCCAAGAACGGACTCGCGATGAAGAGCCTGCGTTTCGTCCTGACCATGTGCTGGCGGGAGAGCCGCGCCGCCCCGCGGCGCCTGGCCCTGGTCATGGCCGCGGTGGCGGGTGGAGTTGCGGCCATGGTGGCCATCAATTCCTTCGCGGACAACCTCCAGGAGTCGGTGCGCGAGCAGGCGCGCGAGATGCTCGGCGCCGACCTGGCCGTCACGGCAGGGACCCCGTTCTCCGCCCGCGCGGAGGCGCTCGCAAACGAGCTCGAAAGCGAGGCGGGAGCGGTGGCCCGGGCGCGTGTTATCAGCTTCGTGGCCATGGTGTACGCCCCAAAGGGCGCCGGCTCCCGGGTCGTCCAGGTTGAAGCGTACGAGCCGGGCTTTCCCTTCTACGGAAGAATCGAGACCGAACCGGCAGAAGCGTTCACCAACCTGTCCGAGGGAGGAGCTGTCGTCGATCCTGCCCTGCTGGGCGGGCTGGGGGTCAAGGTAGGGGACACCGTGGCCCTGGGCGAAGCGCGACTCACCATTCGGGGAACGATAGTGAAAGCGCCCGGGGACCTAGGCCTTCGCGTCGCCATGGGACCTCGCGTCTTCATTGATCTCGCGAGGGTCAAAGAGACCGGTCTGGTGATCTTCGGTTCCCGGGGCCGGCACGAGCTCTTCTTCAAGCTGAAATCCGGCGGCCCCGACCCGGAGCGTCTGGCCGATCGGTTCCGGCCGCGTTTCCAGATCGAGCGGGTCAACATAGACACCGTCGCCGAGCGCGAGCGCAGCCTGAGCGAATCGCTCGGACGGCTCGGCCGTTACCTCGGGTTGACCGGACTCCTGGCCCTGGTCCTGGGAGGCCTCGGCGTGGCGAGTGCGGTGAACGCGTTCTTGAAGGGCAAGCTCGCCACCGTCGCCGTGCTCCGTTGTCTAGGCGCGAGCGCGGGGCAGATCTTCGCGGTCTACCTGACCCAGGCTGCCTTCGTGGGGCTGCTCGGCAGCCTCGTTGGCGCGGCCCTCGGAACCGTGGTTCAGGCACTTCTGCCCCAGGCCCTGGCCGGGCTGTTGCCCGCGGATGTCCGGTTCGGAATTTCTACTCGTGCTGTGATCGCCGGAATCGGCCTGGGCCTGTGGGTATCGCTCGCCTTCTCCCTGCTTCCTCTTCTGGCCGTTCGTCTCGTCCCGCCCCTCGCTGCGCTGCGACAGGCCTACGAGGCCGGCCGCGCGCCGCGGGATCGGGCGCGTTGGCTCGCCATGGCGGCCCTGGGACTAAGTGCTATGGGAGCGGCCTTCGTGCAGTCGGGCTCACTGCTGAGCGCGATAGTTTTCACCGCAGCTTTGAGCGTCGCCCTCGGGCTGCTTTTCCTGGCTGCGCTCGCCCTCATGCGCGGCGTACGGCGTTTCACGCCACAGAGCCTGCCGTACGTCTGGCGGCAGGGGCTCGCCAATCTGCACCGTCCGGCCAATCAAACCCGAACCGTCGTGCTGGCCCTGGGTTTCGGGATCTTCCTCCAAGGGACCTTACTGGTCGTCCAGCAGAGCCTCTTGCTCGACCTGAATTCCGAGGGGGCCGCGAGCGAACGGCCGAACCTCGCCTTCATGGACATCCAGAAGGATCAGCGGGCCGGTCTCGAGTCGATGGTGGCAGCCCGCGGGGCCGCGGTGAGGTCCACGATCGCCATCGTGCCCATGCGTGTCCTGACCGTGAAGGGCAGGCCCGTGGCCGACCTCCTGTCGGCTCCCGGGACCGCGGAGGAGATCCGCGGCCGGTGGGCGCTCCGCCGGCAGTTCATGACAACTTATCGCGATCGACTGACCGCCGCCGAACGTGTGGTGGCGGGCCGGTTTTGGGAAAAGGGTGCGGGCGCAAGCACCGCTCAGGGAACGGCCGTTCCGGTATCGATCACCACCAGGCTGGCTCGGGAACTGGAGGTCACGGTCGGGGACGAGATCGAGTGGGACGTCCAGGGGGTGCCGCTCCTCTCCCGCGTCACAAATCTGCGCGAGGTCGAATGGGTCCGCTTCGAGCCGAATTTCCTGGTTCTCTTCCCGGAGGGTCCGCTTGCGCAGGCCCCCCAGATGTTCGCCATGCTCGCCCGAATGGACGACGGGAACGCGCGCGCGCAGATTCCTCGCGAGGTGTCCGCGACCTTCCCCAACGTGAGCTCGCTGGATCTCACCCAGGTGCTGAACGCGGCGGAGGAGCTGGTCTCTCGGATGGTTGTCGCCATCCGCTTCATGGGGCTGTTCAGCCTGGCCGCAGGGGCGATCGTCCTCGTCGGTGCGATTTCGGCCGGGCGGCGGCAGCGGGTCCGCGAGGGTGTTCTCCTGAAGACCCTGGGCGCCACCCGGGCCCAGGTGCTGCGCATCCTCACCGCTGAATACGCCGCTCTGGGTCTCATGTCCGCGGTCGCCGCCCTGGGGTTGTCCACGGCGGCGGGCTGGGGCCTGATGCGCTTCGCCTTCGAATCGCGGTTCACGCTTCCCCTGGGCGGACTGCTGATGCTGGCCTCGGCCGTGGTGGCGGGAACCATCGGGGTGGGCCTCCTCGGCAGCCGGGAGGTCTTCCGACACGCGCCTCTTGAGGTATTGCGAGAGGACTGAGAAGGCGAGGCGTTCGGTTCAGGCCGCGGTGTGTGGAGCATCGCGCCTCGCGAGCGACCGGAGAGCGGCAATCAGGATCGGCACGACTCCGAACACCAGGAAGACCGAGGCGGCGAGGATCCGAACCCACTCCAGAGTGTGCTGGTGAGCATGGTGCCGACCTCGAGGTCGTCTGCCGGGGCACAGAAAACGATTGGTCTGGAGAACGCGTTCCAGTCCGACCAACGTCGGGCGATCCGACCGAGCACGTGATCCATGGCCCATTCTATTCACACTCCTCCCTTCCCCTTGCTTACCGAGGAAAGTTCGGTCTACACTCCCCTCGGAAACCGATATGAGCAAACCAAGCGACCTCGTCCAGGGCACCCTGGATCTCCTGCTGATGAAGATTCTGGCCCTCGAGCCCATGCACGGATGGGCGATCAGCATCAGGCTCAGGTCCATCTCCAACGATGTTTTGCAGGTGAGCGAGGGATCGCTTTACCCTGCGTTGCACAAACTCGAGCAGGAAGGCTGGATCACCGCGGAGTGGAAGCAGACGGAGAACAACCGTCGGGCAAAGTTCTACTCGCTGACGCGGCTCGGAAGAAGGGAACTCGAATCCGAGACAGCGAACTGGACGCGGCTGTCGTCGGCCATCTCGCGCGTCGTCCAGCTAAGGGAGGCCTAGAACGTCATGAAGTTCGAACATTGGTGGTTCACCGCGCCGTTGCGGCTCCGGTCGATCTTCAGAAGGCGTCGGATGGAACAGGAACTCGCGGAGGAACTCCAGTTTCACCTGGACAACAAGATCGAGGAAGGCATCGCGAATGGCCTCACGCCTGCGGAAGCCCGCCTCTCCGCCCTGCGCGCGATGGACGGGCTGGAACAAAGGAAGGACGAAGCGCGGGACGCGCGCCGTGTCCATTGGCTGACCGACTTCGTCGACGACATCCGCTTCGCGGCGCGGAGCCTGCGCCGCACGCCCGGACTCACGGCACTCGTGGTGATGACTCTCGCCCTGGGCATGGGTATGACCACCACCCCGTTCAGCATGGTCGATGCCTTGATGTTCCGGCCGTACCCGGTGCCCGATCCGAGTCGAGTGGTCAGCCTGGTGAGCACGTCGCGGGAGAGCGCGTTCGACGCCTTCTCCTTTTCTGAATACCGCAACATTCGCGACCACACGACCAGCTACGATGGGGTGATCGCGAGCGCTCCGGCGCAGCCGGTCGGCTTCAGCGCCGAAGCTGGCGTGACCCCGCGGGTCAGGGGCGGAATGATGGTGTCCGGAAACTACTTCCGAGTGCTCGGTGTGGAACCGGATCTGGGCCGCGGGTTCCGGGACGATGAAGATCGGGTTCCCGGCCGCGACGCGGTGGTGGTGCTGGGGCCGGACTTCTGGAAGAACGAGTTCGCGAGCGATCCTCGAGTGATAGGCCGAACGGTCCGGCTGAACGGGAACGCCTTCACGGTCATCGGCGTCGCACCGAAGGCGTTTACCGGCCTGAGCATCTTCGGCGGCCCCGACTTCTATGTGCCCCTCGCGATGGCGCCCGTGTTCTCGACCAACCCTCAGAAGAGGTTCTTCGAGGATCGGGACGATCGCGGACTGTTCGTCCGCGGCCGTCTGAAGGCAGACACGACGCTCGTGCAGGCGCGGAACGAGATCGAGGTAATCGCGCGGAACTTCGAGAGCGATTATCCGGACCAGAACCGCGGCCGCGGCGCCCTGGTGCGCACCCAGTTCGAGATGAGCACACGGGGGGACGACGTCAACTGGAAGTTCGGCGTGATCTTCACGATTCTCGCCCTCGCGGTGCTGCTGGTGGCGTGCACCAACGTCGCCGGACTCCTGCTGAGCCGCGCCCAGACCCGCACGCGGGAGATCGCCATCCGGCTCTCCATGGGCGCTGGACGCTCCCGGCTGATCCGGCTGCTGCTGGCCGAAAGCCTTCTCCTCTCCCTCGCGGGCGGCCTCGGGGGGATCGCCGTGGGTTACGCGGGCATCCAGTTCATGAGCGCGTTCCAGATTCCCACGGAGTTGCCGACGGTCATCCCTTTTCGGATGGACACCCGCATTCTCCTGGCGAGTTTGACGGTGTCCGTGCTGAGCGCGATCTTTTGTGGACTCGCCCCGGCGCTGCAGAGTACGCGCACGGATCTTGTGACCGCCCTCAAGTCGACGGATGCCGACGCCTCCGGCCGCGCGAAGCTGAGGGGACGGAATGCGCTGGTCGTGGCGCAGGTCTCCATGTCACTGATGCTCCTGACCGCCGCATTCCTGATGGCCCGGAGCTTCAAGGACAGCGTGGCGGAAGGGCCGGGGTTCCAGATCGAGCGCCTGCTGATGGCGAGGTTCAATCCGGGGCTTGTGCAGTACGACGCAGCCCAGACTCAGCGCTTCTACACTCTCCTGGCCGAACGCGCACGGCAGCTTCCCGGGGTGCGGCACGCGGCCCTGACCCGGAATCCTCCCCTCTCGCTGGAGCGCTTTGGTCAGGTCGCGTTCGTGCCTGACGGCCTCGAGATGCCGCCTGATCGCGAGAGCCTGACGTCGACCATGGACAGAGTCGATGAGGGATTCTTCGACGCCCTGGGGGTCAGGGTCGTGCGCGGTCGCGGGTTCAGCGCGTCCGACCGCGAGGGTGGGACGCGAGTCGCGGTTGTGAACGAGCGGTTCGCGGCGCGCTACTGGCCGGACCGCGACGCGGTGGGGCAACGCATCAGGCTCGGCAGCGGCAAGGGTGAGGCCGTGGAGATCGTGGGGGTGGCGCAGAACATCAAGTACCTCACGCCCAGCAAGAGCGAGCCGCCCATGGATTTCGTCTATCTGCCCCTCGCCCAGCATCCCACTGCGCGCATGGTCCTGCTGCTGCGCACCGACGGCGATCCCCTGCAGTGGGTTGCCGCTCTCGAGGACGCCGTCCGCGCCATCGATCCGAACATGCCGATCTCGGGGATCAGGAGCTATGAGGACCTGTACCGCTACCACGCGGTGGAAGGTCCGGGCGTGGCCATTCAGCTCGTGGGCACGCTGGGAATGGTGGGCCTGCTCCTTGCCAGCGCCGGTCTCTACGGCTTGATGGCGTACAACGTCAACCGCCGAACCCGGGAGATCGGCATTCGCATGGCCATTGGCGCCTCGAAGAGAGACGTGGTCCGGCTGGTGATGGGCAAAGGCCTCGGGCTGGTCGGGACGGGAACCCTGATCGGGCTGGCGATGGGCTTCGGCGTGGAACGGCTCATGAACTCGATGGTCTTCGATGCCGGACGCATCGATACGGTGGTCTACCTGGCCGTGGTGCCCGCGATGTTCCTGGTGACCATGCTGGCGACCTACATACCCGCGCGAAGAGCTTCACGAATCGCGCCCACCCTCGCGCTGCGGTGCGAGTAGACGATTCACGTCGTATCCCGAGGAAGGCCTCATGACTCGCAGCACAAACGCGCGGCTCGCCGGATCCATGTTCCTCCTCTATATGGCCATGGGCATCAGCACCATTGTGCTGTCCTCACCAATGGCCGGCGCCGAGAAGCTCGCGGCAATCGCCGAGCACGCGCCGCGCATGCGCCTCGCCATCGTGCTCTCGCAGCTCGCCGGGTTCCTCAAGGGCCCGGTGACCAGCTTCATGTGGTTGCCGATGCTCGTGTTTGAAGTGGTCCTCGCCCTCTGGCTGCTCATCAAGGGCGTGGCCACGCCGGCGCCGCACCGCTCCGCGGGAGAGACCGCATGAACTCGAGAAAGGCGATGGCGCGACAGGCAGGACTCCTGTATCTGCCGACCGTGATCCTGGCGCCCTTCACGCTCATGTACATTCCCAGCACCCTGTTCGTGCGCGGGGACGCGACCGCGACGGCCAACAACATCGCCGCGCACGAGACGCTGTTCCGTTTTGGCATCGTCACCGACCTCTTCTCCGGGGTCCTCTGGATGCTCATCATTCTGGCCCTCTACCGGTTACTCAAGGGAGTGGACCAGAACTATGCCGTGCTGATGGCGATCCTGGGCGGGGTGATGGTCACCATCGTCAACTTCCTCATTTCCCTCAACAACGTCGCGGCCCTGATACTCGTGCGAGGCGCGGATTTCCTGTCCGCATTCGACAAGCCCCAGCGGGACGCTCTGGCCATGCTGTTCCTGCGTATCCACGGCCAAGGGGTCCTGGCCGCCGAACTGTTCTGGGGGCTATGGCTCTTCCCCTTGGCGGTCCTTGTGTACCGGTCACGCTTCCTGCCCCGCTTTCTGGGCGTCTGGCTGGTCCTCAACGGTCTGGCCTACTTGGCCATGAGCCTTGCCGGGCTGCTGCTGCCGCAATACGCGGGACTGGTCGGGAACATCGCCTCGCCGGCGCTGTTCGGAGAGCTGGCTCTAATGCTCTGGCTCGTGATCAAGGGCGCAGAGGAGTAGATCAACGCGCCAACGAGGGGTCCCAATTGACCGCCTGAACCCAAGGGCTATCGGAGTCGGCGGTCTTGAGCGCGGTGTCCGCGAGGCCCTTGCGGGCGCCGTGGGCTTGTCCTTCGGCTGCACCCAAAAGGCAACCGCCAGCTCACCGAAGTCCTTGTCGAGCGTGATGAGTACTCGCCCCTCTGCCTGCGCACGCCTCAAGACCTCGTCGTCACCCGGATCCACGGGGGCCAATCGCCTGCCCGGATCACATCGTGCCCCTCGGCCCGAAGCTCCACACCCGCGGCGGGCGACATGCAGCTATCGAGGAGCCGCCTCAAGAATTCGCGTGCGCCGGAAACTCGATTCGTTCGTGGCCGACGACCCGATGAGCGTAAGCGAGGCAGGCGAGCACATCGTCACGTTCCAGACCGGGATAGGCGCTCAGGAGATCGTCCACGCTGTCGCCGGCCGCCAGCATTCCGAGAACGTGCTCGACCGCCAGGCGGCGACCTCGAAGGGATGGCTTCCCACCGAAGACTTCCGGGCTCACGGTGATTCGTTCGAGCAGCAGGGCTTCAGTCATGTTGATTCCAGCAGGCGGATCATAGCCGCCACTGCGCGCGATCGTGCAGGCAGAGGCGTACACGGGTGAAGGCAGGGAGAGATTCATGTCGTCGGATCTGATCCAGGACGGCGTCATCCGTAACCTTCAGACTCTTGCGGAGTCCAGCCAGAGGCTGAGCGACCGCATCAAGGAACGCTACCCAGAGGTGGACTGGAAAGGGCTGTCCGGATTTCGGAATGTCCTGGTCCACGACTACCTGGGTGTGGATCTTGACCAGATCTATCGCGTGGTCGAGAAGGATGTCCCCAAGGGTCGGACTAGAATCGCGTCGGGAGCGAGAATGCATAATCACCGCTTCGTTGGAACGCGCTTTGCCGCTGAACCGGGGTGGTCGGCCGCACAAACGCACCCGGGCAGCCGCGTATGAGCACCTCTCCTCTCGATGCTGCCTCTCGCCTCGGTTTCTGGGGAGCTGCGGCAACCTTCGCGTTCAGCATTGCCTATGCCATTCCTCAACTCGTGCTGGGCATCGACATGCCCGCAACCCCCGGCTGGCTCTGGCTCATTCTTCTGCCTTCGCTGTTTCTGGCCCCGGCGTTCTTGATCCAGATGATTGCGATCCATCATCGCACTCCGCCTGCGCAGCAGGCTTGGACGCACATCGGCAGCGCGTTTGCGGTCGCCTACATGGTCTTCGTCAGCATCGTCTACTTCGTCAATCTGACGGTAGTCGTTCCAAGGATGGCTCAAGGGGGCCTTCAAGAGTACGAGGTGCTCCGCTATGTTCCCCGCTCGTTCATGACCGGCATCGATGCCTTGGGCTACGCCGCCATGAGCCTCGCTACGCTGTTCGCGGCGCCCGTCTTCTCTGGCGACCGGCTTCGTCGGTGGATTCGTCGCCTGTTCGTTCTCAACGGAGCGCTTGCCCCGATCATTCTCTCGACTCAGGTCTACCCCAGTATGGCGTACGCAGGCGCACCCTGGTTGCTGGCGGTTCCGGGTTCGTCCCTGCTGCTGACGTTCTTCTTCCGACAAGCCGAGATGACGGATGGTACGCACGGAGAAGCGTCTCTGGCGGCCGGGGCTGGTAAGGACGTCCGCCGCGAGCGCGAAGCCTCTTCAGCGTGATCCGTGACACGAAGGGCGGCGCTGGGCCAGCACGAAGCCTGCCCTGGGGCGCCAGCCCGTCGAGGCGGTGAGGTTCTATCGGCGTCGCTACGCCGCGAGCTCCACCCGGACGGTGCGGCCACGCCTCGCCTCGAGGGTGATGAGCATCTCAAGGCTGAACTTCTCCCACTTGCCTCGAACCAGGTCGGAGACGCGGGATTGGGCGATGCCGAGTCGGTTCACGCAGAACTCTAGGCGGCACTTCGCTTGGTTGTTCGTCCGTTGGCGCGCGAGGCGCGGCCGGTTGCTGAGCGAGCCACCACGACGAGTGAACTTAGCGCTGCATTGACCGCCTCATTCGTGGGAAACACTTTGGAGAGTTCTGGCGTCAACACTACGAGGTTGCTGCCCTTCCGGAACTCCTCGAAGTGCTTTCCCCGGACACCCTTTCCCAGGTCTTCGCGCCGATACTCGGCACGCATCGGCTTAGTCTTCTTCATAGAGCTTCCTTTCGTGTTGAGTGGCCAGGCGACCGCTGATGATGCGATACCTCCCGCGCCTTTGAGTGTAGACAACGGCGAGGATACGCGCGCGTTGAGACAGGCCGAACATCAGCCATCGGTCTTCATCAATGGAATGGTCAGGATCGGCGAACGTGAAGGCCAACGGATCCCCGAAGACTGAGGCCGCTTCCTCGAAGCTGACTCGGTGCTTCTTGAGGTTCAGGGCGGCCTTTGCCGGGTCGATCTCGAAGTCCACGCGACATTATTCCACGGCACGGACAGTGGATGCTGCGTGAACGCGATCGAGACAAAGAGCGCCTGAAGGCGAAGCACCCGGCCCTTCCAGTGTGGTGGGCCGCGGCCTGACGAGCGGCACGGGCACCTCGGTCGTCTCGCGGGGTAGGCCGCGCGACTACCCCTCCGTGAGCGTCATCACGCCGAGATAGCGGCTCTCCTCAGGCAGGTCGAACTGCGTCGAGCACCGCCCAGCCGGCCCCGCGGCCTTCAGGTGATACCCACGGCTGTTCGGCTCGAGCTTGTCGACGACGAACTCACCGAAGGTGTCCGTCGTCGCCCGTCCGACCTCCCGCCCGTCTTTCTCGACAACAACCTCCACACCGGCGGCGCACTCCTCGACACCCTTGACGTGCTTGACCACCGTCCCCCCCACGAAGCACTTCGTGATCATGTGGAGGTTCTTGT
Source organism: Vicinamibacteria bacterium (assembly GCA_031412915.1). Taxonomy (GTDB): domain Bacteria; phylum Acidobacteriota; class Vicinamibacteria; order Fen-336; family JAGNNV01; genus JAGNNV01. The sequence continues at coordinate 20,787 of JANODX010000135.1, forward strand.
AGTAGACGCGCGGCTTCGTGCCGAGTTCCGGCTGCAGGACCTCGAGGCCCTCCTCGGCCTGGATCCGCCGCATCTCCGCGTCCTCGACCTTGATCGTGCGGAAGACCTGGGTGGGGCAGGCCTGCTCGCCTCGCGTCCTGGTCCAGCCCTCGTCGAGCAGATGCGCGTCAAACGGCCACGCCTGGGGGATCTGCAACTCATCGTTCCAGGAGATAGCACCGTATGGACACGACTCCACGATCTGCTTCTGTCCCTTCGACTTCTCGGGATCGATGATCACGATGCCGTCCTCGCGCTTGCGCACGGCACCGTCACGCCCCGCCTTGATGCAGGGGGCGTCGTCGCAGTGATTACACATCACGGGCAGGAAGCGCGCCTGGACGATGGGGTACGTACCGCGCTCCTTGCGCTTGATGTCGAGCCAGTTGTGTCCCAGCACGGGCTGCGCGGCCGAGACGCCCGGGTGATCGTTCCCGATGTACTCGTCCTTGACGGCCAGGAAGCAAAGGCGGCAGTTGTCGCAGCGCGCCAAGTCGACGATCAGGTTCCACTTGGCCATTACAGTGCCTCCGTCGGCTGCCAGGTGTCGACGCCGGTCCACTTCTCGACCTGCACTAACACCGCGTTGGGCTGCATCCCGTGACCCTTCTTGGTGATGGAGTCCTTGGAATTCAGCATGTTCACGCAGCCACCGAGGTCGGTGGACCGCCCCGGTTCCCCCACCGGCTCATACCGGGCCGACCCGGTGTAAGTACTAACCGTGCCCGGCCGGAGCCGTTCCGTGACCTGAGCCGCGCAGACGATCGAGGCGCGCTGGTTCCAGATCCGGACCAGGTCGTCGTCCTTGACCCCTCTCGCCTCGGCGTCGGGCCGGCTCATCCGGGCCACGAGGTAGTAGCGGCCGTCCTTGAGCACGCGGTGTTCCCGGATGTCATTCACCGTGCTGCCTTCGTGATCGCCCATGACTTTTTACGCGTTGGGGGTGTGCGCGGTCTGCAGCTTCTGGGGGAAGCCCGCGAGTTCCGTGTTGCGTGTCG
>JANODX010000136.1:0-3313 GCA_031412915.1 Vicinamibacteria bacterium
AAAACCGCCAGGGCGAGGATGCCGAAACTGGACATCTCTGTTCCTCTTACTGTACGCATGTTGTTTTCCTCACCTTTTAGTTAGTGGCGAGCCGCCACTGGAGCCGCCGGTTTGTCTTTGGACGTCTTCTGCTTCTCGTGCTCCGCATAGGCTTCTCGGAGCTTCGAAATCGCCACCGCCTTTTCCTCCGGCGAGAGGATGATCTGGCGGGAAAGAACCACGGCCATGGTGCCCGTGGGTTCGCGAAGGAAGTCGTCGAGGGTGCGCCCGAAACGGGACTGCACGTCCTCGACCGCGGTGGAGAGATCCGGTCCGATCTGGGCGGGACTCTTCACTCCGAGTGCGGCGATGGAATGGCACACGAAGCAACCGGTCTTGACGAACCATCCGCCCGGACCCGTCTTCATCCGCTCTTCGTCGGCCCTCTCCTGTTCGGTCTGGGGCTCGGTGTCTGGAACGCCGGGGATGAAGGCGGCGGGCACCGGTGACTTCTTCCACGACAACATCAGCATGGCCAGGGCCTGGGCGTCCTTGCTGGCGAAATTGAAGTTCGGCATGACCGTCTCGGTCACGAGGGCCCGCGGATCCTTGAAGTGGGCCACGTGCCAGGCGAAGGAGGTCTTCTGGCCGGAGAGACGGCCGTACTCGTACTGCTCCGCTTCCTTGTCGCCCACGAAGGTAAGGTCCGGCCCGATGGTTCCGCCGCGGCCGTTCACCACGTGACATCCCCGGCAGCCCTTCTCGTTAACCAGCTTCTTCGCGTGGTTGATGGCGCCCGCACCCTTGGTCTCACGCTCGTAGCGGTGGCACACGTTGCAGTTCATCTGCATCAGCGCCGCCTTGTTGTCCACCAGCGAATACTCCCCACCCAACTGCTTGCCCAGCAGGGGCTCGGTCCAGTGTTCGATGGGGCCATGGGCGGGACCGGCGTCGATGGCCCAGCCCTGGCCGCCATGGCATGACGTGCAGCCGAACGTTTCCGGAGGATGGCTTCTCAGGATCTCCGCGGGATGCGTCCGGTACGGCTCGTCCGCGGTCTCGAAGCCTTTCCAGCCGAGAGCCTGGTGGCAGGTCACGCAGCGGTCGGCCTTGGCCATGCTGGGAATCCAGATCTGCTGAAGGCCGCTGGGAACGGTCTTCGCCTTGTCGGGCCCGTACTTGTCGGCCACCAGGCGTTTGAACTCGGCCTGATACCAGCGCCACTCGTGCTCGCGATCGTTCCGGGCGAAGAGGACAGTCGAGATGACGAGGAGGACGCCGACGATGGCCAGAACCGGGCGGTCGACCAAGGGGTACGGGGAATTCGTTCGTTTCTCCATGATGGTGACCTAGATGCGCCCCGGAATTTCGGGCCAGACTTCCCAGGGCCAGTAGATGTTCCAGTACGGGCCGCGCATTACCGTGCCCACGAAGGTGAGGGCCAGAATGAAGATGCAGAGCAGGATGAACACGAGGTTCTGCTTGCGGCGAGCTCGAGCGAACCAGACTCCCGTCGCCTCCTTCGGAGAGCGGTCGATCCAGGGCCACAGGATCAGCCCGGTGACCAGAAGTCCGGGCAGGACCACGCCGCCCACGAAGGCGCCGTTGATGGTGAAGGAACCGATCTTGACCGTAGTGTCGGTGACGATTTCCTGGAGCCACAGGAAGTACCAGGGGGCCTTCGCCGGATTCGGGGTGACCAGCGGGTTCGCCGGCTCTTCCAGAGGCGAGCGGACGAATGTGGCCAGGATCGAGAGGATGGCGATGGTCGCAAGCGTCACGAGATTGGCGCGGCGGATCAGGTCGGGGACCGCGTTCACCATGGTGTCGAGACGGGAGAGCGCCGTGGCCTTGATGACCGGAGAGGTGCCGCGGGCGATCCCGAGCAGGGTGTAGGTCTTGGTGGATACGGCCGGGGCTTCCTGCTGTTCGTTGGCCCTCGCTTCCTTGTCGACCCGATGGGGAAGCTGTGGATCCCGAGGCCTTGTGGGGATTGTCCACGGACCTTTCCTACGACGTTGACCTGAGTTGGGCGGCTTCGCACCTGGAGGGGCGTTACGACGTCCTCTTCCGTCGCCGAGTGAAAGAGACCAGCGATCTTCGGGCGTCCGGGGAGTCCCGGGGGGCGGCGCACCCGTCTTCGACCGCTCGCGAGCTTCCGGTGTTTCCGGTGGTGGATCCTGGGGATCGAGGTTGGTCGGAGTACGCAAATGATCCGTTGCGCGCGACGCAGGTGAGGGCGCTCGTTCCGCAGCTGAGGAGGCATCTTCAGGAGCGGTTGCCGGAATACATGGTGCCCTCGGCATTTGTGCTTCTGGAATCGATGCCGCTCACGCCCAACGGAAAGGTGGACGCGCGCGCGCTCCTGGCCAGGGAGGTTGTGCGGGGGGAAGTGGAGGAGGAGTTCGAGGGTCCGCGGACGCCGGTGGAGGAGGAGCTGGCGCGGATCTGGGCGCAGGTCTTGGGGGTATCGCGGGTCGGGATTCGGGACAACTTTTTCGAGCTGGGTGGCGACTCGATCCTGAGCATTCAGATCATTGCGCGGGCGAACCAGGCGGGGCTGCGTCTGAGCCCGAAGCAGATCTTCCAGGCGCAGACGATTGCGGAGCTGGCGCGGGTGGTGGGGACGAGCGCGGCGGTGGAAGCCGAACAGGGACTGGTGCGGGGCTTGGTGCCCTTGACTCCCATCCAGAGCTGGTTCTTCGAGCAGGAGTTGGAAGAGGCCCATCATTTCAACCAGGCGGTACTCCTGGAGGTTCGGGGAGAGGTTTCTTCCGCCGTGGTCGAGGAAGCGGTGGTGGCACTCGAAGCGCATCACGACGCCTTGCGGTTGCGGTTCGAGAGGATTGGGCCCGGCTGGCGGCAGGAGGTCACGGTCCCGGGCAGGTCGGTCTTCGAGCGATTGGATCTGTCTCACGTCGCTTTGGGAGAGGAGCGACCGACCGTCGAAAAGGTGGCGGCGGAAGTGCAGAGGGGCCTGAGTCTGGAAGGTCCCTTGTGGCGAGTGGTCTGGCTGGACCTGGGAGAAGGCCGGGGGAGTCGTCTTCTGGTGGTGGTCCATCACCTGGCGGTGGATGGTGTCTCCTGGCGGGTGCTGCTCGAGGACCTGGAGCGGGTATGCAGCCAGCTCGGGCGTGGTGAGCCGGCACGGCTCCCGGCTAAGACGACGTCGTTCAAGGAGTGGTCGGAGAAGCTCACGGCCTACGCCGCGTCGGAAGAGCTGCGAGGACAGCTCTCGTACTGGCGTGGAGTGCTCGCGGAGAAGCCGACTTTCCTGCCCGTGGACGGTTCCCGGGAAGGGGGGACGGTCGAGGACACGGGGACGGTGACCGCG
>JANODX010000137.1:0-7363 GCA_031412915.1 Vicinamibacteria bacterium
CGGTGACGTTCGGGGGAAGCCGATCGCATCCGGTCCCTGAGCTCGTCGAAGGGACCGGCGTTGGGGGTGGCTTCGACAAGCTCAGCCACCGGCATCCACCGGGTCTTGCAGGATCGCCCCACAACCATGTCGCACACCCGAGGCGGCGACTCCAGGCCGGTCTGGAGATTTCGGGCGAGCGTAAGATTGCCGCTCGCTCACACCCCGCAAAGGAGAGGTCCGAGACCATGGCAGACGCTCTTCGTGACTTGTTGCCGCAGCTCAAAGCTCAGCTTGGGAAAGTCATTCTTGGCAAGCCCGAGGCTCTGGACCAACTGCTGATCGGCCTGCTCTCCGCGAGCAACGTGCTTCTCGAGGACGTGCCGGGGGTGGGAAAGACTACCCTCGCCAAGGCCCTTGCCCGATCGTTCGCGGGCAACTTCAAGCGGGTGCAGTTCACCCCCGACCTGCTCCCCACCGACATCACCGGCTCGTCGGTCTACAACCCGCAGGACGGTAGCTTCACCTTCAAAGCAGGCCCGGTCTTCTGCAACATCCTGCTCGCCGACGAGATCAATCGCGCCTCGCCGCGCACCCAGAGCGCTCTCCTCGAGGCCATGAGCGAGAGGCAGGTGTCGATCGAGGGGCGCACCACCGCGCTGCCCGAGCCCTTCCTGGTCATTGCCACCCAGAACCCGGTCGAGTACCACGGCACCTATCCGCTGCCCGAAGCTCAGCTGGATCGCTTCGGCCTCCGACTCGCTCTGGGGTACCCGGCCCCGGAGCACGAGGTGGACGTGCTCTTCAGCCAGACCCATCACCATCCGCTCGACGACCTTCAGCCGGTGATCGATCCCACGGGCATTCTGGACATGCAGGCCGCGGTCCGGGCCACAAGGGTCGAACGCAGCCTGGGCCGCTACATCGTGGCTCTGGCCGACGCCACCCGGAAGCATCCCTCGCTCAAGACGGGCTGTTCGCCGCGCGGCTCCCTCGCTCTGTTCCGCATCACCCAGGCTCGCGCTTACCTGGAGGGCCGCGACTATGCGGTGCCCGAGGACGTGAAGGCCCAGGCGATTTCAACGCTGGCCCACCGCCTCGCCCTCGACACCAAGGCGCGCTACGCCGGCGTGCAGAAGGAGGACGTGGTGCGCCAGATCCTCGACCAGGTGCCGATAGGCGTGTGATGCCCAAGGCGAACGAGGATATCGGCGCGAGTCTGCGCCGCACCCCGCTTCTGGGCGGCCTCCTTCGCGCGTGGGACGTGCGACTCACGCCGCGCGGGCGATATCTGCTGGTGGTCCTCGGCGTGCTGGCGCTCGTGGGTCTCGACACCCGGAGGACGCAGGTCTACATCCTCTTCGCCGGCGCGGCCGGACTCTTCCTGTCGGCCGTGGCCTTTGCGTTCCGTTTCCGGCCTCGGGTGCGACTCGACTGCCCCCTGCCTCTGCGGGCGACCGCGGGAACGCCTCTCACCCTCTGCGCGCGCCTGGCCCCGTTCGGCCGCGCGGGCGAACTCATGCTCGACTGGCCCACCGCTCCGGGCGGGTCGGGTTTGCTGCGGGTTTCGCCCCCCCGCACGTTCATGACCGTAGGCGCCGAACCGCAGGAAGTAAGCGCCGATCTTCTGCCGGAGCGCCGCGGCCGCTATCGACTGCGGGGCGCGCGCGTGCGGCGCACCGACCCCCTGCGCCTCATGGCCACGCTGCCGGTGGCGGCGCCGGACCAGACCCTGCTCGTCTACCCGCGCTTCTGGCGCCTCGATCAGTTCGAGGTCCCGGTGGGGCGAAGCTACCAGCCCGGCGGCATACCGCTCGCATCGAGCACCGGAGATGCCATCGAGTTCGTGGGCACTCGCGACTACCGCGAGGGCGATCCCATCAAGAACATCCACTGGCGCTCCTGGGCGCGCCGCGGGAAGCCGGTGGTGAAGGAGTATCAGGAGGAGTACTTCAGCCGCGTGGCCATCATCCTCGACACCTACCTGCCCGGCGGTTTCACCCCCGCGGATCGCGCGGCCTTCGAAGGGGCGGTGTCCACGGTGGCCACGGTCGCCGATTGGTTCAGCCGCGGCGAAGCGGTGGTGGATGTTCTGGCCGCCGGTCCCGATCTTTATGAAGTGAGCGCGGGGCGGAGCCTCGCCTATCTCGAGAACATCCTCGACGTTCTGGCCTGTCTCGAGCCCTGCTCGGATCCTCCGTTCGCCACCGTGGGGCCTTACCTGCACGAGAAGCTCGCGCGTCTCACCAGCGTGGTCGTGGTGATGCTCGACTGGGACGATGCGCGCGAGCGTTTCCTGCGCGGGGTGAAGGATCAGGGTGCGGCGGTGCGCGGCATCATCGTGCGCGAAGGCGAAACCACGAAGCCCTGGGCTCCCGCGGTGGGCGACATCGGCGTCTTCAGCCACCTGACCCCGCAGGACGTGGAGCGGGCATTGGCGGAGGCGGTCCACTGATGCGTTTCCTCCCCCCAACCCTGCCTCACCTGTTCCTGTGCGCCTTCACCTTGGCCGCGGGCGGGGCGGTAGCGCTCGGCCTGCGTTCCTGGTCCGCGGCGGCCCTTCTGGCCGCACCCCTCATAGCTGCGTTCGTTGAAGTCCGCTTGCCTCGCCCGTTGTCGACCGGGGTCACTTGGCTCGCGCGCGTCGGTATCCTGGGTTCGGTGCTCGGTGGCCTCGTGCAGACGCTCTACCCGGTGATCCCGGAGGCCGTGATCCTCGGGGCCAGCCGCGCGCTCGCGCCCGTTCTTATGCTGTTGGCTTCGGTCCTTCTCCTGGGCCGAAGTTCCCCCGGCGAAGGCGTCGTGCCCGCGATCCTGGGGGCGCTCATCGCCGCCTTCCTCCCCGTTTCGCCCTCCGGACTTCCTGGGGCGGCGGGCCTTGTCCTCGCGTTCCTTGTGGGCTTTTTGGCCACCAATGACGACGACCGCGGGGTCCGCGTGTCCCCGCGCCCCTTGTCCCTGGCGGTCTTCGTGGCGCTCTCCGCGTCCATCGCCGCCGCGATCATTGTCCTTCTTCCCTGGGCCCAGCCGCGGGTGGAGGTAGCACTCGCACGGATCATCTCGAACGACCTTGACGCTTCGAGCGGTCTGTCCACGGAGTCGCGGCTGGGCGATGTCGAAAAGCTGGCGTTGTCGAAGCGTCTGGCCCTGCGCCTCTACGGCGACCGCCCCGCGGACCTGCGCGTTCGCACGTTCACGTCCTTCGACGGCCGAGCCTGGAAGGCGGATCCGCGTCCGGCGCGGCGGCTCACCGCAAGGGACGTGCCGGCCGGCCGTTGGCCGGGTTTCGACCAGACCCCGGGGACGGCGCTCGGCGAGCCAGCCGTGGCCCTCGGTTCCGCGCTGCAGTCCTCGCGTCTGGTGGTGCCATCCCCGCAGCAAGGCGCCATGCCCGCGCCCGCGAACACCGTGGCGGTGAAGGTGGAGGGCGTGAACGTGGCTCAGAACCCCTCGGGCATCCTGATCCCCGGCGAAAAGGCCGCGCTCTACGCGGTCTTGTACTCTGACGGGAATGCGGCCGAGAGTCCGCCGGGTCCGGAGATGCTCGAGGTGCCCAGAAGCCTCGATCCGCGCCTTCGCGAACTGGCGGCAACCCTCGCCGGGTCCGGCCCCTCCGCGGACGAGATCCTCGACCGGGTGACCGGCTATTTCCAGTCCGGCTATCGCTACACCCTGGACGTGGGGCCGTTCCGGACCAAAGATCCGGTGGCGGAGTTCGTGTTCGAGAAGAAGAAGGGCTACTGCGAATACTTCGCCACCGCCACGACACTCCTCCTGCGGCTCTCGGGTGTCTCCGCCCGTTATGTCACGGGCTTTGCGGTACGGCCCTTCCAGCGCTCCGGCACGCACTACGTCGTTCGCGACGCCGACGCACACGCCTGGGCCGAGGCTTACGTGCCTGGTCGCGGCTGGGTGGAGGTGGATGCGACGCCCGCCGCCGACTACGAGGCCCTCCACGGGGGAGTGGATTCGGGCGGCCTGGTCGCGCGGCTGCAGGCGATCTTCGATGAACTCAGAGCGCGCTTCGCCCAGGGCGGCGCTTCGGGCCTGCTGCTCGGGCTTGCGCGCGACGCCTTGTCGCACCAGATCGCTCTCGGGGCGGCGGCGGTCGCGTTTCTGGCCTTCCGCTTTCGCCGGCGTTTCCGCCGACGTGCGCCCGCCTCGGGGAAATCGGCCGCAACGCCTGTCGCCCCTGGGTTGAGCCAGGAGATGCGCGGTTTGCTGCACGACATCGATGCGTTCTGCCTCATACGCGGCGCGCCGCGTCCGCCGTTTCGGGCCCCGCGCGAACATCTGGCGGACCGAGGCGTTCCGCTCGACGAGAATGAGCGCGCGACGTGCCTGCGCGCGGTCTCACTCCTTTACGAGCAGGCGTATGGCGGAAGGCCCCCGAACCCGAGGGAGTTCGCCGACCTCGCCGCGGGTGTGGCCGCGCTGCGCGCACGGGGTGCTGGATCATCGGGCATGGTCCGACCCATCGCATAGACTGAGCCCAATGAATGCGACCGATCGGGCGCCTCGCACCATCTCCTTCGACGCCCTGAAGCAACCGCTCTCCCCTCTGTTTCGGGACTACCTCGCCTCCCGCGGCCACGTCTCAACTTTTTACGCCATGGGCTTCGCGAAGGAAGATCTTGCCCGGGCCGCCTCGGCCACCGGCGGCTTCGCCCGCCCGAGAGCCGAGGTCGCCGCGGCCCTCGCCGCCGAACAGCCGGCGGGAAGCGAAGGCCGGGCGAACGCGGAATCCCTGAAAGACCCCAACACCCTGGCCGTGGTGACCGGCCAGCAGGCGGTCCTCTTCGGCGGTCCGCTCTACGTTCTCTACAAGGCGCTCGCGGCCGTGGAAATCGCCCGGACCATGAGCGAGCTGCTCAAGAAGAAGGTTGTCCCGGTCTTCTGGGTGGCGTCCGACGACCACGACTTTGCCGAGATCCGGGCGACCACGTTCCTCGACTTGAACTCCGAACTCAAGGACATCCGGTACGAGCCGCACGTGGAGCCAAGTCTCCAGCCTGCTTCCACCATTTTTCTCGACGACACCATCCTTGGGCTCGCGAGGTCGGTGCGCGACCTTCTTCCCGCCTCGCCCTGGAAGGATGAGATCTGCGACGTCCTGGAGGACGCCTATCGGCCGGGCGAGACGATCAGCGGCGCTTTCTCCAAGCTCCTCCGCCATTTCCTGCCCGGCCTCGTGATCTTCGATCCGGGCGTGCCCAGTCTCAAGGCCCTGATGCGTCCGGTCATCGAACGCGAGATCAGGGAGTCGTCTCCGACCTCGCGGCTGGCCGCCTCGATCGGCGAAAAACTCCTGGCCGCCGGGTACCACCAGCAGGTTCCGGTGCGCGCGAACGGCTTCCTGAACCTCTTCCTCGTGAGCGACGGAAAACGTCGCGCCCTGGGGGTGAGTGAGAAGGGCATCGAAGTTCGCGGCGGGCATCGGACCATGACCTCCGCCGACCTTTTGACCCACATCGCGGCGTCGCCCGAGGCCGCGAGCCCGGGCGTGTTGCTGCGGCCGCTCGCCCAGGATTACCTGCTGCCCACCATCGCCTACATCGGCGGCCCCGCGGAAGTCGCGTATCACGCCCAGATCGGACCCTCATACGCTCATTTCGGGATACCCCGGCCGGTCATCTTCCCAAGACCTTCATTCTCCCTTCTCGATTCCGCTTCCGCCCGTGCGATGGAGGCGGAGTCCTTGTCGTTCGAAGATCTGCAGACCGACACCGAGACCCTGCTCGCGCGCGCCGCGCGGGAGGCGAACCCGGAGGTCGAGAAGGCCTTCACGGAAGCGCGGGCCGCCATCGAGGCGGGCTTCCGCGGGGTGGAAGAGGCGCTTTCTCGCCTGGACTCGACCTTGCGGGGCGCCACTCAGTCCTCGCTCGGCCGCGCTCTCCATCAGGTCGAGGGCCTTCAGGAGAAGGCTCTGCGTGCCATGAAACGCCAGGACGCGACCCGCGCCGAACGCATGCGCCGCACCCGTGACTTCATCTTCCCCGGAGGCTCGCTGCAGGAACGCGGCGTGTCCTGGATCTCGCTTCTGGCCCGCTACGGCCCGCCCGTCGTCGATGAGATTCGACGGCGCATGGACCCCTGGGCGAAAGGGCATCAGGTGTTGCCGATATGAAGATTGGAATGGTTGCTCCTCCCCTCGGGACGGCGTCGATGACCGTGGCCGCGTCGTTGTCCCGCAACCTGGCCCGTCGCGGGCACGACGTTCATTTCATCGGCCACCGTTCGGGCACGCCGTATCTGGCGGAGGACGGGGTGAGTGAGCACGTAATCGATCCGTCCACCTGCGCCGCCACCGATCCCCCGATGCACGACCTGGCTCTGGCCGCCAAGATCGCCGCGGTGGCGGAGGAAGTGAAGCTCGACCTGGTCCATGTTCACGCCGCCATACCGCATGCGGTGGCCGCTTCCCTGGCCGTGCGGATCCTGGGCCGAGGCGCGCCGAAACTCGTGACCACGCTGCATGGCTCGGAACTCATGCTCATCGCTTCCGACCTGTGCCTGGTGGGCCTGGCTCGCAATGGCCTCGACAGTTCCGACGCGGTCACCTGCGTCTCCGACGCGCTGAAGCGCGAGGTGCTCCATGAGTTCGGGCCGCGCAAACTGCACGTCATCCCGGACTTTCTCGATACCGCCCCGCGCACCTTCAAGGTGGGCCCTACCGATCGTCCCGCGATTCTTCACATCTCGAATTTCCGCCCGGGCAAACGCATCGACGTGGTTGTGGAGACGTTCGCGCGCGTGCTCCGCGAGATTCCCTGCGAACTTCTGCTCGTAGGCGACGGGCCGGAGCGCGCCTCCGCTCGAGAGCACGCCCGCACCCTGGGCATCGAGGGCTCGGTGCGTTTCCTCTCCGGGGTCGAAAGCTACGAAGCCCTGCCCGAGGCCGATGTGTTCCTGCTGCCCTCGGACAACGAGTCATTCGGTTTCGCGGCGCTCGCGGCCATGGCCGCGGGCATCCCGGTGGTCGGTTCCGACGCCGGCGGTCTACCCGAAGTCGTCAAACACGCGGAGGGCGGCTATCTCCTGCCCGTGGGCGACATCGAAGGTCTTGCCGAACGCTGCTGCGAGATACTGCGCGACCAGGAACGAAGGCGCGAGATGGGCGAAGCGGCCCGCCGCCGCGCGCAATCGCGGTTCGGCGCCGAGCGCGTGGTGGGCGAGTTCGAGGCTCTCTACGCCAGTCTGACCTAGGAGCCCGCGGTGAAACTCAGCCGGCATTCGAGCGCGCCAGCCTGGCCTGTACAGTGTTCCAAAGTCGTTTTCGGATGTGAGCGCCACAGCCTGGCAAAGCGCCGCATAGCGCCCCCCGAGGATCTGCGCCGCCTCCGAATGTCGATAGGGAATCACGTCCAGCAGGAAGTTCGCGCCG
>JANODX010000138.1:0-6426 GCA_031412915.1 Vicinamibacteria bacterium
TACCAACTGGATCGGCCGCCTCGAATATCTGCATTACGACTTCGGCTCGATTCACCAGACCCAAACCATTGTCACCACCGTAGCGAACGGATCGTCGATCGATCGCCCGGGCACCCAATCCATCGACGTCGTGCGTGCGGCGCTGTCGTATAAATTCGGCGCGCCGGCCGGCGTCAGCGGTGTTGCCTATGCGAAGGCGCCGCCGATGGCGATGGCTTCATCATGGGCGGGGTTCTATCTCGGCGCCCACGGCGGCTATGGCTGGGGCGCGAACAATTTTGCTCAGCTTGTAAGCGTCGCTCCGGTCGTCAACACCAGTGGCATCAATCTCAAGGGCGGGGTCTACGGTGGCCAGGCCGGCTACAACTGGCAGTTCGACCGTTGGGTAGGCGGCTTCGAACTCGACTTCAGCGGCACCGGCATGCGCGGCGATACGCAGGTGAGTTTTGCTGCGCCGCCGGCGACGAACAATATTTCGCTCACCGACAAGGTCGCGTATCTCGGATCGACCCGCGCGCGGTTGGGTTGGCTGCCGACCGACAATGTCATGCTCTACGGCACCGCCGGTCTTGGCTGGGAACGGCTCGACAGGACCACCGTCAACACCGAGACCGTTGTCGCGGGGACCTCAACCCGTGTGACCGACAACTCTGCCGATCGTTTCGGATGGGTCGCCGGCGCCGGCGCCGAGGTCATGCTGGGCGGCACCAACTGGATCGGCCGGCTGGAATATCTGCATTGTCGTCCAAGGCTTCCCCGGACTCAAGCTGCTCGCTGTCGATCAGCAGCGTGTTGGGGCGCGGGTAGGGGTTCCCGTTCTCATCGAAGTTGCGGAAGAGAGCAAGCCGGCCGTTCTCCAACATCGTCGAGCCGTCTTCTTTGGTGCGTTCGAAGCCAGAGACGAAGTCGTAGACGAGCTTCGAGATCGCGGTGTTCTGGCAGACAACGATGAAGCAGGGCGGAACGCGGATCCCCCGCTTTGCCCAAAGGTCGTAGGTCTTCTCGTAGTGGCCGTAGAGGGCTTGCAGTGCGGTCTGTAGCTGCGGCGGAAGACTAAGAGGATCGAGGTCGCCGCCTTTTCCCCGGCCCTTCTTCGGCATCTTGGCGCGAATGTGTTCCCACAGATTGCGGAACATCGGCATCTCGTTCCCGGGAATGTTGTCGGCAATCGGGACGCGGGGCAGCTTGACGATGCCGCACTCGATGGCATCCATCAGCGAGAAGTCGCTCATCGTCCACGGGAACAGGGTCCCTTCCGCGTAGCCGGAACCGCTGAGGAAGAACGGGGTCGCGGAAAGGTCGAGGACTTTGGTGACGCCCAGTTTTCTCTCGACCGCTTCGAGACCGGAGATCCACACGCGGGCCGCCTTGGTGTTCTTCTCTGCCTCTTTCCTCTCGTCGCCCTTGAGATCGTCAGCTTCCCCCTCGGCGCGCGGTTTCTCGCGATAGCAGTGATGGGCTTCGTCGTTGAGGACAAGGATGTTCTTGATCCCCATCAGTTCCGGCATCACCCGCTGGAGCATCTGGCCTTCGGTTTCGAGGGTGTCGAGTTCGGCGCCACCCTTGCCTTGCAGGAGGAGCCGGCCGCCCTTCGACAGCTCGATCCGCTCGCGCCGCTGGAATGCGTGATAGTTGGTGATGACGATCTTCGCCTTCCTCACATCGTCGAGCATGTCTTCCGGCACGAGCTCACTCGCGGCGTAGTAGCTGTCGGGGTCACTCGGCTGAAGGACGCGGAGGCGGTCCTTGATGGTGAGGCCCGGGGTCACGATCAGGAAGCCGCGGGTGAAGTGTTTGCTCTGGCGGCTGCGCGCCGCGTTGACGGACTGCCACGCGATCAGCATGGCCATGACCGTGGTCTTGCCAGCACCCGTGGCGAGCTTGAGGGCCACACGCATCAACTGAGGGTTCGCCGAAGCACTCGCATTCGCGACGTGATCGAGGACTGCCTTGCCGGATTTGCCCATGTGCGGCGCCACCTCGCTCAGCCAGATCGCGGTTTCAACCGCCTCGATCTGGCAGAAGAACGGACGGAGATTGCTGAACTTGTGGTGGCGCCAGTGCTGGAGGAGCGCTCTGGTCTCAGGTGTCACCTGCCAATCGTTCGGATTGGGCAGGGAGCGCCAGTTCTCAACCTGGCTTCGGGTCAGATTGATGATCGATGTGGCTTCGTACTGCTGCTCCTTCGTGGAAAGGCTCTTGCCCTCGTCGAAGATGATCGCATCCTGCGTCTTCGTTCCCTTGCGTTTCCTGGGAGTCGGGATCGGGGTGAAGAACTCGGCCTTGCGACGCGCCTCGACGATCCTCTGGGTGGGCTGGCCTTCGGAATCGAGTTCCCAATGGCGTTTTGGACGCTCATAGGGTGAGTTGAGGATGGGCCGTTCGAAGAAGGGATTGGACATTCTCAGAACTGGGGCCGTTTGGCTTCCGTCGTTGAGCGCATTACCCCGGGCGTCCTCCCAATGTGTCGCGAGTGTGCAATTGATACTAGCGCGGTGGTCGAAGGTTTTGGCTCACGTCTGTGTGAAGTCTCGGTCCGTTCGAGTTCACGTTGGGCGACGGACTCCGGTTCGTTGACGTTTTGTCGGCAACGGTGGATCGTTGACGTTCGCGCCCAACGACCGGCCGGGCCGAGACCTAATGCAGGATCCCCTCGCTCGTCGCAATCCGGTGGGCGGCCCGGGCGGCCACCGCCTCCTGCACCGTCCTGCCCACCGCTTTGGCGAACCGTGCCGAGTAGCTGACAACCGAGCCCACCGACCGATCCTCTTCGAGGCGTTCGATGCGGGGCAGAGGGTAGAAAGCGGTGACGAGGCCGAGAAGCTCCTCTTCGTTTCTCGCCTCCTGGCGCATCCAGTCTTCGAAGGAATCGAGGCGCAGACCGTGCATCACGACACCGGCGGCCGAGACGGACACCACCAGTCCCCAGATCTTCTCCTTCGGCTCGGTCAGGTACAGAACCGCCGCGGAACCGTCCTGGAAAGCGATCATCGGCGGGCCTCCGCCCTGGTGGGGTGGGCTTTGGCTTTCGAAGCTGGTCGCGGCTTCGCCTCGAGCGATTCCACGAACTTCGCGATAGCGCTGAGGCCCCGGCGGAGTTCGTCTCGCGAACGCGCGAACGAGATGCGGATGAAGCCGGGGCAGCCGAAGCCTTCGCCCGCCACCACGGCGACGCCGTGCTCGTCGAGGAGGCGGGCGGCGAAGGTCAGGGCGTCGGGCATCGATTTCGAGAGGAGCTTTCGAATGTCGGGAAAGGCATAGAACGCTCCGGCTGGAGAGTGGCACGAGATTCCGGGTATCGCTTCGAGAGCCTTCACCACCAGGTCGCGGCGGATTCGATACTCCTTGACCAGATCGCCCACGATGGTCTGCGGGCCGTTGAGGGCTTCCACCGCTCCAAACTGGGCGAACGAGTTTGTGCATTGGGTCTCGTGCGATATGAGCGCGGCCACACCCTGAATCACCGCCCTCGGAGCCAGCAGCCAGCCAATTCTCCAGCCCGTCATGCAATAGGTCTTCGAGGCGGTGCCGGCGATGATGAGCCGGTCGCCCAGGATCTCGCGCACCCGCGGAAGGGCGCCGCGGTGGGCCTCCACGAACCGAAGCCGCGCGTACGTGTCGTCGAAGATGAGAAAGGCCTCGGGGGCGCGACGCGCGAGGGAGCGCGCCATCTCGATCAGGGCCTTCTCACCCACCACGACACCCGTGGGGTTTGAAGGCGAATTGATGAGCAGGGCGCGGGTCTTTCGGGTCACTTTCTTCGTGATCGCGTCGGGATCGAACGCGAAGTCTTTCTCCGCATCGAGGGCGGCAAAGACGGGACAGCCGCCCAGGAGACGGGGCGCCTCCGAGAACGTGGGCCAGTAGGGTGTCGGGATCACGATCTGGTCGCCGGGATCGAGAAGCGCTTCGCAGGCGAGCGCATAGGCCTGCTTGCCGCCCTGGGTGATCGCGACCTCGGCCGGATCGAACCCGACCCCATCGTCCGCGAGGTACCGGTCGGCCACGGCCTTGCGGAGGGCGGGGATGCCGAGCGACGGCACATATCGGGTCTCGCCGTGGTTCATCGCGTCCGCGGCCGCGCGTCGAATCCGCTCGGGCGTGTCCTGGTCCGGCTCGCCCACCGAGAAGTCGAGGATGTCGCGGCCCATGCTCCGCAGCAGGGCGGCGCGCGCCGCGGTCGCGACCGTGGGTGAAACCTGGACCCCGCTCACGCGGGCCGAGAGATGGAGGGGAGGGGACGACCCGGGTCGCGTCATTCCGCCTGCCCTCGCGGAGAGAACGCGTTTTCCGCGCGCCTCTCTTCGGCCCGGGCTTCCACCGCCGCCGCGACCTTTTCGGAAACCAGTCCCTGCGCGGGGCCGCCGAGATACGCGATCTCCCGAACCAGGCGTGAAGCAATATGAGAAAGATGGGGAGAGGCGGGCAGGAACACGGTGTCGAGACCGGGGCGCAGATGCGCGTTCATCCGAGCCATGACCGTCTCATACTCGAGGTCCGCCCCACCTCTCACCCCGCGCACCACCACTTCGGCTCCCTCTTCCTTCGCGAGATCGACGAGGAGCCCGGCGAAGCGGACCACGCGAACGTTCTTGAGGGACACGATCTCGCGCTGGACCATGAGCACGCGGCCCTCGGCCGAGAACCACGGTTTCTTCGAAGCGTTCTCGAGCACGGCCACGATCACTTCATCGAAGAGGCTGGCCGCCCGGATGATGAGATCGAGGTGCCCAAGGGTCATGGGATCGAAAGATCCGGGCAGGAGGGCTATTCGGCTCGATTCATTTGCGCTCACGGCGACACCTCGTTTCTGTAGATGGTCAGACGATGATCGGACACCTTGACCTCGCGAATACGCAGGAGAGACAGGATAGTCTCAGGAAGGTCTCGCTTCTTGAAATGCTCGGCGGTCACGTACCCCCGCGGGTTGACCAGGCCCTGGGCCAGAAGCTCCAGGGCCTCCTCGTAGGGCCCTTCTTCGTAGGGCGGATCGAGGTAGACGATATCGAAAGTCCGGCCCTCCCCGCGCAGCTTTCTCAGGGTGCGTAGAAGGTCGCCCTGGAGAACCTCGACCGACCGGCTGCGCTCGCCCAGCACGCGGATATTTTCGAGAGCACTCACAACCGCCGCGTGCGACCGATCGATCAGGGTGGCGTGGGCGGCGCCTCGAGAGATCGCTTCGATGCCCAGGGCCCCCGAGCCGGCGCAGGCGTCCAGGAAAGTGGCCCCTTCGATGGCCGGGCGCATGATGTCGAAATACGTCTGCTTGACCCGCGAGGCGGTGGATCTGGTCTCCCCGCCTTTCGGGACCTTGAGCTTTCGCCCGTGGCCTTCCCCCGCGATGATCCTCATGGCGGGGTGGATATCACAAACCCCGGGGGAAGGCGAGAAGGGCCGAAAGAGACTATCCTCAAGCCCAGGATTTGGTCCGCCAAAAACCCAGGCACCAAGGATCTCGAACTCGATAGGGGCGCACACCTCATGCTCATCAACGATCTGCTCAAACTCGCGATTGAACGGCGGGCCTCCGACCTCCATTTGAAGGTGGGCTCGCATCCGGTTCTTCGGGTCAACGGCGCGCTCGTCGCCGTGGTCGATCACCGGAGGCTGCAGACCGAGGACACGCTCAACATGGCGTTCTCCGTCATGAACAATCGGCAAAAGCAGAAGTTCAAGGACACCTTCGACGTCGACATCGCCTATTCCGTTCCCGGCCTGGGACGGTTCCGGTGCAACGTGTTCCAGCAGCGCGGCACGGTGGGCCTGGTCGTCCGTCTGATTCCCCTCAAGATCCAGACTGTCCGCGAACTCCTTCTTCCCCCGGTTCTTACGAAGATCGCCGACGAAGAGCGCGGCCTCATTCTTTGCACGGGAGCGACCGGCTCGGGCAAATCCACGACGCTCGCGGCCCTCGTCGACTACATCAACTCCGAGAAGACCTCGCACATCGTCACCGTCGAGGACCCGATCGAGTTCCTTCATCGCGACAAGCGCTCCATCGTCAACCAGCGCGAAATCGAGGTGGATGCCCTGACTTTCGCGGGGGCCATCCGGGCGGCCCTGCGCCAGGACCCCGACGTCATTCTGGTCGGCGAGATGCGCGACTACGAAACCGTCGAGACGGCGATGACCGCGGCCGAGACCGGCCATCTGATCCTGTCATCCCTTCACACCTTGGACGCCACGGAGACCATCAACCGCATCGTGTCGGTGTGCCCGCCCCATCAGCAGAAGCAGATCCGCCTCCAGCTGTCCGGGGTGCTGAAGGCGGTCATCTCCATGCGCCTCGTGCCCCGCGCCGACGGCCACGGCCGTGTGCCCGCCGTCGAGGTGATGATCGCGACCCCGTTCATCCGGGACTGCATCATCAACAAGGACAAGACCAAGCTGATCCACGAGGCGATCGCGGCCGGCGTCAGCCAGTAC
>JANODX010000139.1:0-18008 GCA_031412915.1 Vicinamibacteria bacterium
CTTGACTCCTGGTCCCCCAAAGACCCAAACTCACCCCCTCCCGAACCTTCGATCGGTCTCAACCGGAACGGTGGTCTTCTTCAGCCGGAATCGGTGGCCGACATCAACCGGAACGGGTGGTTGGCATCGCCGGAATACGCAGGAGGCATAGAAGTAGGTTCCTGCCGGGTCCCTCTTTACCGCACGTACACGGTTTGCGGAATCGTATTCGTACCAGGCCACAACCCCCGTCGGATACGTGATCCGTTCCAGGTTGTCGTTGTTGTCGTAGGCGTAGTCGGTGGTGAAGACCGTTCCGTTGATGGTGTCGGTTCTGAAGTCGAGACGGTTGTTTTCGTCGTACGGCATGGAAGAAACGATCCGCGGGCTCAAGGGGTTGCCGATCACGCCGGTGGTGAAGCCGGTTCGATTGTCGGAGCCGTCATAGATAATTGACACGACGTCGTCGAGAAACCCGGGGCGGTCGATGCTGGTCAGGCGGTCGTTGTCGTCGTAGGCGAAGGTTGTTGTGATCCCTCCCGGGGGATCGGTGCGGGTCTGCAACCGTCCTCCATTGTCGTACGCATACGACACCGTACCGGCGATTTCCGGATGCTGCTCAGACTGCAACTGATTCTTCGCGTTGTAGGTGAAGGTCCGGGCTATCTGAGCGGAGCCCGGAAACGTCGCGGTCCTGAGAGCGTTGAGTGCGTTGTACGTGTAAGTCGTCGTCTGCTCCGCGGAATTGAAACCGCCTCCCTGATAGTCCAGCGTGACCGCGGTCAGCCGGGCCTGGACCGGATCGCCGAAAGCCTGCCAGACCTGGCGGGTCTTGTGGCTCAGTTCGTCCGTGATGGTCACGTTGACTCCGTCATAGCTTCGCGTGGCCGCGCTGGAGTCTGGATTGGTTTTCGTCTTCAAGCGGTCGAGCGCATCGTAGAGGTACGTCGTTCCGGTCGTTCCGGTCGCGGGCGCGACGAAGGGAAGGCTTTGGAAGGTGACCCGGCCATTGGGGTCATACGTTGTCCTGGTCTTGACACCGGCGGCATTCTCAGTCTGAATGGGACGACCGAAACCGTCGAGAGTCGTCTTGACGAACGTCTGGAAGCCGGTCGCATTCGGTCCCCGCGTGACCTGAATGAACTGGCCTGCGGGATTGTAGGTCGTGATGGTGTTGTTTCCGAGCAGGGGCGGGTCGGTCTCAGTGAGCCGGAAGAGGCCGTCGTACAGGTAGCCGGTCGTAAATCCGCGGCGAGTCTCGGAGGCTACGGTTCCCGAAGAGTTGATGATTCGCGTGGTTCCGGTCCCGCTCACCGGGGGAGTCGTGTTCTTCAGAACACCCCAGTCGTACGTGTAGGTCGTCTGATGTCCAAGGGCGTCGGTCCGGCGGAGGACATCGCCAAACGCGGTTGGCACAAACGAGGTGGTTGTGCCCAGGACGGTTTCGCTGGTCTGAAATCCGGTGGTGAGGTCCCACCCGTGCCCTCGCGTGGCAAAGGTCTCTGCACCAACCGAAACCGACTCGGTTGCAACGCGGTCGACGATGTAGGGAGTGAAACCGTACTGGAACGTCTGCGTCGTCGTCCTGGTCGGGCCGGCTGTTCCGTTTACGGTCTGGTGCTCCTGAACCTGGTAGGGGCGTCCGTAATCGTTGAAGGGAGTGGCGTGGTAGGAGTAGTCGGTGACAAAGGACGAGGAGCCGAGGGCCACCGTCCGCCGCTCGATCAACTGCAGGTGAATGGGATTGTCGGGAATCCCCAGCCCCTCGCTGGCGTTGGAGATCTGTTCGCCGAGCGACGGCGACCGCCAGGTCAGTGTCTCCGTCTTCACCGACGTCGTCCCGTCCTTCACCTCGCGGAACTCGGGAAGGCCGATCTGCCAGGACGGAATGCCCGAGAAATTGCTGGAGCCGACCCCTTTGAAGCGTTCTACCAGCCGGCGGTTCCCCGGCTCATCGATATACGTCTCGTTGAGACCTGCGCCCTGTGCGTAGGAAAACGTCCATGTTCCCGGTTGAATCTCTCGCCCGCCCGTGACCCGCGTGCGGACTCCCAGGAAAGGGACCAGAGCCGCCGATCCGAGACGCGAAGAAAACTGTTGATAGGCATAATCCAATGTGCCCCCGTTCGGCGTGGTGATCTTCCGAAGCATGTAGCTGGGGCTTGCGCTCGTGTATTGATACGCCCAGGGGGCGCCTTCAGGAGGTTGTACGTTCATGAGGAGAGTGAAGGTGGGCTGCGAGCCCGAAAGAACGACCTGCGTGTAGGTCCACTGGAGCGAGCCGTACGTCATGGTGGTCAGGGCACCCGTGGTGGGGGTCCGCTGAAAGGTGATGGTTCGGGTCTGTGCCCCGGTTCCCTGACCGAGCGTCTGGGTCACCGTCTGAATCGCCTCGCCCACAGGCGCGGGATAGGCGATGTCGATCCGGTTGCCGAACGGATCCTCGGTCCTGGTCACGAGGAGGGCCCGTCCGGCGGACAGGGCAGCCACGACACCGAGGGTGTGGATCCTTCCGTTCGGAAGTTTGACGCGGCCCGTGGCGCTGTCGTACTCCCAGAAGTCCCGGCTCACGAATTTGGTCGCGGCCCCAACCGGCTCGGTCAGCTTCGGAAAGAACTGATGACGGGCTCCGTCCGGTGACTCAAATGACGGAGTCTGCGTCAGATCACCCCACAGCCGGCCGAAATGCAGGCTCCAGCCGACTCCCGCCCAGGAGTCTTCGGATACCAGACTGAGCCCATTCGGGTAACTCTGGTAGATCTTGCTGTTGTAGCTTCGCTGGACGATGAGATCAAAGCCTGCGGGGCCCGGGAGGACAAGATCTGTGAAGGTGAGAAGCAGGTTGCCGGTCAGCGGGTCGATATGCTCGAAGGGGAGCGGTGAGAAGGAATTCCGGGTGAGAGAAAAGCCGCGTTCAGTGAAGAGGCTCTGAGCGTCGGCCTTTGATGGGGCTTGGTGGATCAGTCCCGCGAGCAAAACACTTGGAACCACCAATCGAATTCTTATTGGTTTTATTCTGCTCCCCATGGCGAATCTCTCCTTGGGCTGATCGGTCAAGATACATATGTGATACATGGTGTCGTTGTCAAGGATTTCTTGCGGTCGGTCGAGATTCGTCATTCCGCAGTTCGAAAACAGAACCCTGGCGAGCGCCGGCGTAGTCTCCAGGCCGACACCACTAGAATCCCCCCTCAATGGCACAAAGGGGCACCGGGACCATCACCAGCTGGGCGGAACTGGCACCTGGGCTGGCCACGTTCACTCTCAGGCCTCATCCGGGCACGTCCTTTCCGGATTACAAAGCCGGGCAGTACATCGCGCTCACCCGCGAGAACTGCAAGCTCACGGTCCGGGTGAAGGACCACCACGGCGTGGTTCAATACACGCCGCTCCGGAACACGGATGGCTCGCCGAGGCTGGGGCCGGTGACCCACTCCTATTCCATCGCATCGGCGCCGTGCGAGACGAAGGATCGCGGCGAGCTCGAGATCTACATCACCCTCGAGAAGTACGCCGATGGGCAGCTCGGCCGCTTCACCGAGTCGCTGTTCCGCACGAATCCGCATGAGGGCGACACCCTCGGCTACGTCGATCGGATCGTGGGCAACTTCACGCTCGACGACCGCGCGGCGGGCGCCGAGCATGTTGTGATGGTTGGAACGGGCACCGGGCTCGCCCCGTTCGTGGGCATGATGAAGCAGGGGGCGCATGAGGCCAGGGCGGGCAAGGCTTCACCGGTTTGCTACACCCTCATTCACGCGAATCGCACGGTGGGCGAACTCGGCTACGACGCCGTTCTTCAGAAACTGAATGCGGAGAAGATCCCGGGCTTCGACTTCCAGTATGTCCGGTCCGTGAGCCGACCGACTCCGAAAGACGCAGATGACCCTGAGCTCGGTCAGGGCCGGGCCAACAACCTCCTGCGCTCGATGCTCGGCTTTGGGACGCGTGAACAGGAACTGGTGGAAGAATCCCGGGGCCGCGGGGGCGACGTCGCGGCGGCGCAAAAGGCCGTGGACAAGGCCACCAGGCCACGCCTGGGTTTGGCCCTGGACCCCGAGTCCCTGAAAAGGCGCATGCCCAGCGGGCACACCACGGTCCTGACCTGCGGCAACGGCGAAGGAATGGAAGACATCAAGCGGATCTGCGAGAGAGCCGGCTTCAAGTTCGAGATGGAAGAATGGTAGTGGCCCGCGGGTGGCTTCGACGTGGCTCCGCCACCCTCGGGGCCGCGTGATCCTCACCGGACCTCCCAAAGTCACGCTGCGTGCCGCTCGCCCCCGCGCCTACGACGGGGCGATCGCGGCCGCGCGCACGTGCTATTCGCCACGGGTGATCGAGGATTCGGAGGTCACCGAAAGGCAGCGGGAGACCATCGGCCCCCTGACCTTCTCCGCGGGTCATCACACGGTTTTCCAGCACGCGACCTTCGAATTCGGTCTCGAGAACGTCTCGCGGCATTTCGTGTGGGCTTTCCTGCATTCACACCCCTTCTACAACTCTGAACAGTCATCGCAGCGTTTCGTGAGGCTGGGCGAGGCCCGGGCCTACATCCCGGAGGCTCTGCCCGCGGAGGGGCGGGCGATCTATGAGGCGTCGATAGAAAAAGCGTGGGCGGCCTACGCGCGTCTCTCGGAGATCCTGCTCGCCGACACCACGCAGATCGTGAGCGACATCCGGCACGTCACCGCGAATGCCTCCGAGGCGCGACGGAAGAAGGTGGGGCGCGAGGCAGAGAAGAAGGCCATCGAGGTGGCGCGGTATGTGATTCCCATCGGCGCCTTCACCTCGATGGTGCACTCCCTTTCCGGGCTGGTCCTGCATCGTCTCCACCGGATGTCCCGGTCCTCCGACACTCCCACCGAAGCGAGTGCGGTGATCGGCGAGATGGTGCGGCTGGCCCGCGAGCACGACCCTTCGTTCTTCGAGCGCATCGGCGAACTGCCCTTCGAAGACGGTCAGATCGTGGAGAATCGCTGGTCCCGCTCGGCCGCGGCCGCCGCCTCGACGGCGGCGGAGATCGACGCCCAACTCGGAACGCGCACCTCGCTTCTGGTGGACCACACCGCGAACGCGGAGAAGATCACGGCCGAGGCCATGCGCGCCGTCCTCGGGGTCGATCGGTCCGCCCTCTCCGACGACGACGCCATCGAGTGCGCCCTCTCCCCGGGTCTCAACCCGTACCGCCTCGACGCCCTGGATCTCTCGCCCTATTCGCCCCTCTCCCGGGTTTCGCACCACGCGAACTACACGTTCCTGAAGAAGCTCTCGCACACCGCCGATTCGCAGGATCAGCGCCATCGCATGACCCCCGCCTCGCGGCCCATGCTCACCCTGACCCATACCCAGGCCCCCGACGTGATCGTGCCGCCCCTCATCGCCAGAAACGCCCAAGCGCGCGCGGTCTTCGAAGACGCGGTCGCACAGGCCTGGGATGCCAAGGAAGCTCTCGTGGCCATGGGAGTGAGCGATGAAGTCGCGGTGTATGTCCTCCCCAACGCCACCGCCCTGCGCTTCCACGAGTCGGGCTCGCTCATGTATCTCGCGCACAAATGGGTGATGCGGACCTGCCTCAACGCGCAGGAGGAGATCTACCAGGCCTCGATGGATGAGTTGGAGCAGGTGCGCGCCGTGCATCCGCGGCTCGCCCGGCACATGGGACCGCCGTGCGTCCTGCGGCGCGGCCGGATCGCCCCGACCTGCACCGAGGGCGAGCATTTCTGCGGCATTCCGGTCTGGCGCGACTTCCCCAACATCACCCGCAGGCTCTAGTCTGCCCCCTCCAGTGAGAGAAGAACCAGGATTGTCGGGATGGGGCCGGGTCTTCGGCCCTGGCCGCGAGGTTTTGTCCGAAGATCTCGAGGCGATCACGCAGGGCGCGACCCTTACCCGTGGCCTGGCGCGCTCGTATGGCGATTCGTCGCTTCCTCATCCCTCGGACGGCGTGGTCGCCTCGTCCCGGCTGGCCGACCGGATTCTTTCTTTCGACGAGAAGACCGGCGAGCTCCGGGCGGAGTCCGGTTTCTCGCTGCTTCAACTCAACCGCACGTTCTGGAAAAGGAACTTCGCCGCGCCGGTGGCGCCCGGTACCCAGTTCATCACCCTTGGCGGCATGGTGTCCGCCGATGTCCACGGCAAGGACCATCACGCCACGGGGGCCTTTGGCGCCCATGTGAGCGGGATGCGCATGCGGCTCGCCAGCGGAGACATCGTCCGCGCTTCGCGCACCGAGAACCCCGACCTTTTCAAGGCCACGATCGGCGGCATGGGCCTGCTCGGCCACATTCTGGATGTCACGTTCAGAATGCCGCGGATCCCCTCCCCCTGGGTGGTGACCGAGACCGAGCGGATGAGTGACCTCGAGAGCTTCCTCGCCGGCCTCAAGGACGCGGCCCGGCGTTTTCCGTTCACCATGGGCTGGATCGACACCCTGGGCGCTTCCGGGGCTCTGGGTCGAGGCATCCTCATGCGCGGCCGCTGGGCCGCGGCCGATGAGGCGACGCCGGGCGTGCCCGTGCCTCTGCGAAGGCCTGCGGTCCCCTTCACCCTTCCCGACTTCGCCATTTCACGACCCACGGTGGCGATCTTCAATGCGGCGTACTACGGCATCCATTCGTCGACCATGCGCCGGAAGGTCGGGCATCCCGAAAAGTTCTTCTACCCTCTCGACGCCATCCGCGACTGGAATCTGCTCTACGGGAGCCGCGGTTTCACCCAATACCAGTGCGTCATTCCCGAATCGGCCGGCCCGGCCGCGGTGAAGAGTTTCCTGGCCCTCCTTCAGCGCACGGGGGGCAGTTCGATGGTGTCCGTCATCAAGGACTGCGGCGACGAGGGAGAGGGCCTCCTGTCGTTCCCGATGAAGGGGACGTCGGTCGCTCTCGACATCCCGGCCCGCGACGGCGTGCAGAGGATCGTCGATACCCTGAACGCGCATCTCATCGAACTGGGCGGACGCGTCTATCTCGCCAAGGATCGTTTCACCAGGGCCGAGGACTATCGACGGATGGACCAAAGGCTCGAGGCCTGGCACGCCGTGAAACAGAAGTTCGATCCGAAGGGTCGACTTCGCAGCGCGCAATCGGCGAGACTCGAACTCGCATGAAAGTCGTGACTCTGGGGGCCACCCGAGGCATCGGGCGATCGCTCGCCCGTCTGCTCGCCGAACGCGGCGATTCGATTCACGTCCTGGGCCGGAATCCCGAGGACCTGGCGAAGTGCGCGGAAGATCTGAAGGTGCGAGGCGCCGCCGCCGTCTCCACCGGCCCGTGCGACCTCATGGCTCCGGCCACGTTCGGTCCGGCTATCGAGGCCGCCAACACCGCTCTCGGCGGTTTCGACACCGTGATCGTGAGTGCGGGGATATTCGGAACCCAGGATGAACTCGCGAGCGACCGGGCCCGCGCCGCCGCCGTGCTGACCGCGAACTTCTCCAACACCATCCTCTTCTGCGAGGAGGCCCGGGTCCGGCTGCTGGCTCGCGGGGGGGGCCGGCTCGCTGTCTTCTCCTCGGTCGCGGGAGAACGCGGACGCAAGCCGGTGGTGATCTACGGGGCCGCGAAGGCCGGACTCTCCGCCTACCTGGAAGGTCTCGATCACCTCTATAGCACCCAGGGACTCATCACCACCACGGTGAAGCCGGGGTTCGTGAGAACGTCGATGACCCAGGGACTGAAGGAGCCGCCGTTCGCGGGCGATCCGGACGACGTGGCCCGAACCGTCCTGGCCGCGATTCTCCGCGGCGCTCCGGTGGTCTATGCGCCGGCCATGTGGGCGCTCGTCATGCTGGTGATCCGCCTCCTGCCTCGTGCGGTCATGCGACGCGTGAAGTTCTAGGCTCGCCTCAAGATCTCATGGGCTCCACATCCCTGCTGGTGGCGGCCGCGGCCATCGGAGCTCTGGCCTTTTTCGCCCGCACCGCCGTCCTCTTCCGCCGAGAACCGGGCGGCGTCGACGCCTGGTACTACCTTTCCTACGCGCGGGCGTTTCGCAGGCGGCCGGGCCTTCGGGTCAACCTCCCCCAGTACCTGCTGCAGGACGAGGAGCAGTCGTACGCGCCGGTCTTCCCGTCTCTGCTCGGCCTCGTTCCGGAAGGAATCCTCGCCCGCAGCTTCTGGGCCATTTCGCCGGGCATCGATTGCCTGACCCTGATCCTGCTCTTCCTCCTGGCCCTCAAGCTGACCGCCGTGCCCACGGTGGCGCTGGTCGCGGCCCTCGCGTACGCCGTCTCGCCCACCTTGATCTCGGAAACCCGCGCCCTCTCTCCGCGCAGTTTCGGTGTCCTGGTTCACGCGGTGGGCCTGGTCCTGCTCCTGCGCGCGGTGATCGGCGTGCCCCACTGGATGTGGACCACCGGAGCGGTCTTCGGCGGAGCGATGGTGTTCCTCTCCTCCGCCACCGCCACCGCCTCCTATCTCTTCGTGGCGTTCACGCTCTCCGTATGGTTTATCGAGCCGCGCTACATGGCGCTTTCGGTCGCTTCCCTGGGGGCGGCCTGGGTTCTCTCGCTGGGTCATCTGGGCCGTGTCTTTTGGAACTACGCCCACGCCGTCCGGTTCTGGGTTCGGCATCGAAAGCTCTTCGGATCGCACCCCATTCTCGATTCCCCGATCTACGGCGGACCGCGAGGGCCCGTGTCGACCCGGCCCAAAGAGTTTGGTTTTCTCGGCCAGGGCCTCGGGCCCCAGATGCTGCGACTCCTCGGCGAGAACCCCTTTCTCCTGGTGCTCCCTCTCGCCCGACCCTCGGGTGGAGGCTGGCAGGAGAGCCTCTTCGTGTGGGCGGCATCCTTGTCGGCCTTTGCCGTGATCGCCACCGTGGTCTGGCCGCTGCGGGCTTTCGGGCCGGGCCGGAGCTACATGAAGTCCGCGATCTTTCCGACCGCCTATGTTCTGGCCGCCGCGATCGGAACTCCGAGCGGTCTGCTCACGCCTCCCGGTCTTGCCACCCTGGCTGCTCTCGGCGCGAGTGTCGTTTCGATCGTCTTCTTCCTCGGCTATATGCGCGGCAAGCAGGCCGAGCTGACCGCCCATATCCCCCCGGGCCTGCGCGCTGTGACTGCGCGTCTCGGGTCGCTTCCGAAGGGCGGTGTGGTGTGCCTGCCCGGAGGCTACAGCGACTATGTGACGTACCAGACGGAACGACCCGTCCTCTGGGGTTCTCATAGCGGTTCGCTCGACAAGTTCGAACTCGTGTCGCCGGTCTGGCGCGAGCGCGTGGAGGATGCGGCGAGGAGGCTCGGAGTGCGCTATCTCATCGTCGAGCGCGCCTTCGTCGATCCGCAGGCTTTGGCGCTCGATGCGGGTTGCGCCAAGGCCGCCCAGGAAGACGGCTTCGATCTCTACGATCTTCAGGCGGCGGCGGTCCGGCCATGATCATCGCCCATCCGTTCGAGGCTGTGCGATGATCGCGCCCGGCGATGGTCGCCGGCGCGGAGGTGCGATGACACGTCGATCTTTCTTTGTTCTGGGTCTCGTCGCCGCTCTGGTTCTCGGCGCGACCAGCGAGGCACAGACTTCAGGGACAGGCCGCTATCCGGATCTCGTGGCGCTCTTCTCCGAGTGGTCGGCGTTCGAACGGCCTCCCCTCAAGGAGGGCGCGCCTGACTACAGCGCCTCCACGACCGCTCGCCGGCACGTCGCGCTCAAGGGGTACCTGACGCGGCTTGCCGCCATCGATCCTAAAACCTGGCCGGTCGACCAGCGCGTGGACTACGAGTTGGTTCGGGCGCAGATGAACGGGCTCGATTTCAACATCAGGGTATTGAAGCCATGGGTGCGCGATCCGGCGTTCTACAAGTCGATCTGGACCGAGCAAAGCGACACCCCCGCCCATGAAGGTCCGACCCATCATGCGGTGGTCGAACTCTGGACATATTCGTTCCCCCTCACCCCGGAAGGCGAAGCGCGCCTGACCGCCGAACTGCGCGGCATCCCGCCCCTGTTGCTCCAGGCGCAGCGCAACCTCACCGGCAACGCGCGCGACCTCTGGATCACGGGGACGGGGACGATGAAGGAACAGGCCGAAGACCTCGCGGCCCTCGCCTTCAAGACGGCCACGGCGGGGGCCGACCTCAAGACCGCGATCCGCGAGGCCAGCGCGGCCACGGCGTCGTTCATTTCGTGGCTGGAGGCCGAGGCCCCGTCGAAGACCGGGCCCTCCGGGATCGGCAAAACCGACTACACCTGGAACCTCCAGAACGTGCACCTGGTCCCGATGTCGTGGGAACAGGAAGAGGTGCTGCTCAAGCGGGAGCTGGCGCGAGCGCATGCGTCGCTGAAACTGGAAGAGCAAAGAAACCGCGGTCTGCCGCCGTTGACCGCGGCCGCAGGTCCGGAGGAATACACCAGGCGCGCCAACGCCGCGGTCACGAAGTACATGGCTTTCCTGAAGGACAAGGACGTGCTGACCGTCGAGGATTATCTCGACCCGGCGATGCGCGCGCACATCGGCGGCTTCGTCCCGGAAGCCACCCGCAACTTCTTCGCCATTGCCAGCCACTACGAGCCGGTGACGCTCTTCGCCCACTTCCACCACTGGTTCGACCATGCCTGGATGAAGGCCGCCCCGCACCCGAGTCCCATAAGGCGCAACGCTCTGCTTTACAACGTCTGGGACAGCCGCTCGGAGGGCCTGGCCACCGCGATGGAGGAAATCATCCTGCACGCCGGCTACTACGACGACAATCCGCGGGCGAGGGAGGTCGCTTGGATCATGCTGGCGCAAAGGTGCGCCCGCGGCCTGGCCTCGCTCTACTCGCAGGCGAACGAATTCGACATCAAGAAGGCCAAGGCGTTCCAGGTCGAATGGACGCCCCGAGGGTGGATGCGGCCGGACCTGGATCTGCTCGGTTTCGAACAGCAGCTCTACCTGCGTCAGCCCGGCTACGGCGCAAGCTATGTGACCGGCAAGTCGCTCATCGATGAACTCATCAAGGATCGGGCCAAGCAGTTGGGCGAGGCCTTCACTCTCCGAGGGTTCTTCGACGACCTGAACGGGGCGGGCGTCATCCCCGTCTCTCTCATTCGCTTTCAGCTCCTCGGCCAGAAGCAGTAGATGTGAATCGCGGCGGAATCGCATCCAGGGCTGATGCGAATTCAACGAGCGCATGGATCGCCTCCCTCGCGTCCTTCAGCCTCCATATCGTTCTGGTCGAACCGGAGATTCATTTCAACACCGGCAACGTCGGCCGGACCTGCCTCGCTACCGGCGCGAAGCTGCATCTGGTGAAGCCTCTGGGTTTCTCCCTGGACGACGCCCGGGTGAAGCGCGCCGGCCTCGACTACTGGCCGGCCGTGAATCCGGTGGTGTGGGAGAACTTCGCGGCGATCGAAGACGTTCTGCCGCGACTGGGAACCCCGGTGTTCTTCACGGCGGAAGGGACGAAGCCGTACTGGGATGTCTCGTACCTCGGGCCGACCGTGCTCGTGTTCGGGCGAGAAAGCGTCGGTCTGAGCCCGGCGATTCGGAAGAAGTATCGCGAATCCCTGGTGTCGGTCCCGCAAGAGCCCGATTCGGTGAGATCTCTGAATCTCTCCAACACGGTGGCGGTCGCGGCGTATGAGGCGCTCCGCCAGCGGCGTTGAAATTCACAATCTGCAGCTTCGCTCCTTCACCCCCGCCCCTCCAAGGCGGCGGCCGGGTCCCTTCCCTTGCCAAGAGAGAGCCGGACGCCCCTGTGCACGGCCACGGACGATCCGAGGGCGACGAACGCGGAACGGGGCGAGGTGGAAAGGACCCGTCCGAAATCCGGACCATAGAGTTCAGGGCTCGGACCCGTGAAGGAGGCCTGAGTGGGCGTCCACACGGTCCATCGCGGGTGTTCGACCTGATATTCCAGCGTGCCACCGTCTCTCTGCCGGGTGTAACCCCAGTAATGCTCGGTGATGAACTCGGCCTCGGAGCCCGGGACCAGCGGGAGTGCCGGACCGGAAACGGAGGCGGTCATCGAATACTCGGCGCCGCGGAACCGCCAGCCATATCCGATGCGACCGCCCTCCCTGGCGAGGTCCAGCCGGTGGGTCATCGGTACAGCGAGGTAAGGCTCGTTGTAGACGAGTCGAGCCACCGTGGCGATGGCCCAACGCGGGACGAGCTCGCGGATGAACACCACGGCCCGACGCCACCCTCCCTCCGGCTCGCGGCGGCGGACGTAGAAGCGGAGATTGACCTCGTCGAAGTGGCGGTGGCCAGGGACAGGAAGGCCCATCAGGCGAGTGTCGAGAAACCGAAAGCCGACGAGGCTTATGAGAGAGGAACCTTCCCACAGATCCAGCTCGGCGCCCGACGGAACGAGCGGCTGAAGCCAACCAGGGTCGGCGACGTAGTTCAGAAGGACGAGGTGTTCCCAGCGAGCCGTCAGGAACGGAATTGCGCGGCGGGATTTCATGGAGGGCTGACTTCACGGCCGAGCCCGAGGAGCGGTGAAGCTCCGGTACGTTCGGGCTTCAACGGCTTCCCCGGCACCCGCGAAGACGAACGAGTACGGGCTACGCGCCCACGCCGGGCGTCGAACGATTCGCCGGGAAGATCTCCTTGAACGCCACCATGAAGCGGTTCATTTCTTCCGGCAAGCCGACGGAGACGCGGAGGTGCTCGAGCATCGGCGGGAACGGCCGGCCGACCGCGATGCCGCGCTTGCGGAACTCTTCGATCACCGGAACCACCGGCCGTTTGATGTGAACCATGAAGAAGTTGGTCTCGGACGGGATCACGCTGTATCCCAACCCTTCGATCTCCGCCGTCGTCTTCTTGCGCAGCTGCAGGGTCACCGCCTTCACCCGAGCCTGCGATGCCGTGTCCCTGATCGCCGCGACCCCGCCCCATTTCACGAGGGCGTTGATGCTGCCCACCGTGTAGGGCCGCATCCGGGCAATGAGCTCCTTGGGCGCAACCGCGTAGCCCAGGCGCATGGCGGCGAGGCCCGCGATCTTCGAAAACGTGCGCGCGACGATCACCTGCCGGCCTTCGAGGACATAGGGCACGGAGGTCGCGTAGTTGGGGTCTTCCACGAAATGATGGTACGCCTCGTCAATGAGGACGGGAACGTCCTGCGGTATCGAGTCGAGGAGCTGCTTGATCTCCTGCTTGGTGACGATGACGCCGGTGGGATTGTTCGGGTTGCAGAGGTACACGAAGCCCACGTCCCGGTAGTTGTTCTTCGTGGCCTTGATGAGCCCCGGGATGTCCTGACGGTAGTCGGCCAAAAGCGGCAGGGTGTAGGCCTCCGCCTTGATGCTGGTCGCATGCTGGTACACGTTCGCGTATGAGGGCTCGACGCCCACGACTTTCTTGTGGTCCTGGAGAAAGACCGTGCCGACGACGTCGAGGATTTCACCCGAGCCTGCACCCAAGAGCACGTTCTCGGCCTTCACCCCATGATGGTCGGCAATGACCTGCAGGAGGTCGCCGTCCGGGTAGCCGTAGCGATTCGCGTACTTCCACGCGCCGTTCATCGCCTTCATGACGGACTCGGGCGGGCCATAGGGATTCTCGTTGGCTCCGATTTTTGCGAGCGCGTCGTATTCCTCGACCGTGGGGGCGCGGCGACTCATCACCACGGCCCCCGCCTGACGAACCTGCGCCCAAAGTGCCTTGGGCCCGAAGCCGACACCAAACAGGGCCGCCATTCCACCTACGAACCCCCGTCGTGACCCTGCGACCTTTCGATCCATCGCGCATTCCTCCAGTAGCCGAAATTCTAGTTTGAAACCCGTCTCCCCGGGCCTTACTTCCGCGCCGGCCAGAGACTCGCGTCCATAAGAGCCTCGGGGTCCACGTTGAGGGAATGCAGATACACCGAGAAGCAAAGATGCGGCGTGAAGCCGCCGAGGCCGGTCCTGCCGCTCGTGCCCACCGCCGTGCCCTGATTCACCACATCTCCCTCGCGCACGCTGACGTGGGACAGGTGTGAGAGTACACTGACCAGACCGCGGCCATGGCTGATTGCCACCGTCTCTCCGGAGAAGATGAGACTGCGCGCAAGGACGATGATGCCCGATCCCGGGGCCCTGACCGGCGTGCCCGCGGGCACGTCGTAGTCGACGCCTCGATGCTGCTCGCCGATCAGGCCGTCCTTCACCGGGCCCATCGTCATTCCGAAGTCCTCGTTGCCGCCGAACGGGAAACTGATGGGCCCGTCCACGGGCGGCCGGAGGGGCCCTGACTGATAGGCCTTCGCCTCGCGGGTGCGAACGGCCCCGAGCAGAAAGCGTCCGTGGCCGGTGGCCGTCGAAGTCGATGCCGAAGCCAGCCCCTCCGGGGTCAACTGGCGAGCGCGGCTCGGACGCGGCGGCGGGGTCACTCGAACCTCGAGACTGGTTACGCCCCCCCGGCGACGGCCGCCGGGGAAGAAAAGAGAGAGCTTGTGTGCTCCCGGCTCGGTGTCGAGAGCCACCGGAACCAGGCCGAAGACGACGCCGTTCTCGCGGACCAGGGCGGCCCGGCGGCCATCGAGCAGCGTGTTAGCCGAAGCCCAGCGGCCTCCTCGCACGGTGATGCCGAAGACCCCGCCCGGCTGGGCCCGGGCCGTCTCGACCTCAACCGTGCTGCGCCCGTAGGCCCGGGTCTGGATCGTGGAGAGGCTCTGGGCCGCGAGCGCAGGGCCTATGATCGAGATGGCGAGCCCGGCCAGGAGCCCCGCATTGCCGTGCCGCGCACTCACGATCGGCGGCCGGCCTTCAATATCTCCACCAGCGCTTGTTCCAGCTCCTTGTCCTCTCCAGGAAGAACCGTGCGCAGGTCGAAGAGGAGCTCGTCGTCCTCGATGCGCGCGATCACGGGAGGCGAAGCCTCGCGAAGGCGTCGCGCCATCGAATCGGCCGACTGATCCTTCGGTCGAATGGCCACGGCGCAGGAGGGCAGGGCGACATCCGGAGCAGCCCCCCCTCCCACCGCGGAGTTGACCTCTCGAACCTCGATCGCGGCCCCGCCGACCTGGCGCAGCCGATCCCGCAGGCCCTCGGCCCGCGATTGAATCTGGGCCCGGGGCATCACCAGCATGCGCGGCACGGGAAGCGCCTCGCGCCGGCCCGCCTCGTGAAGAGCCAGCACGCCGTCGAGGGCCGCGATCGTCATCTTGTCGACGCGCAACGCACGATAAAGGGGATTTCGCCGCAAGGCGTCGACCGCTTTCCTGCGACCGATCAGAAGTCCGGCCTGCGGTCCGCCGAGCAGTTTGTCCCCGCTCGCCGTGACCACATCGACGCCCGCGGCCAGGCTCTCCGAGATGGTCGCTTCCTGATTCAGGGGTTCCGTCATCTGGTCGAGCAATCCGCTCCCGAGATCCTCGACCACGGTCACCGAACGCTCGCGCCCCAGGGCCACGAGGTCCTTGAGGGAGGCGCTTTCCGTGAAGCCCACGATCCGGAAGTTCGACGGATGGACCCGCATGATGAGACCGGTCTGAGGCGTGATCGCGTTCGCGAAATCGGCGATGCGGGTGCGGTTCGTGGTGCCGACCTCGCGCAGTTGGGCCCCGCCCTTCTCGAGGATTTCCGGAATTCGAAACGAACCGCCGATCTCCACCAGCTCCCCGCGGCTCACCAGGACCTCACGGCCAAGGGCGAAGGTGTTGACGGCGAGAAGCACGGCCGCCGCGTTGTTGTTGACCACCACGGAGGCCTCGGCCGAGAGCATGGCCTGAAGCCGTCCCTCCGCGTGGGTCTCGCGATGCCCGCGGTCGCCCTTCGCGAGGTCGAATTCGAGATTGGAGTACGACGACGCGATGGCGGCCACGTGAGCGGCGATTTCGGGGGAGAGAGGCGCGCGGCCGAGGTTGGTGTGGACCACCACTCCGGTGGCGTTGATGACACGTTTGAGGGAGTGTCCGGCCGCGTGATCGCTCGCGACCGCGATTCGAGAGTCGATGGACTCGAGGGCGCGCTCGAATCCCGGCGCGTCTTTCTCCGCCGCCAGGGTTCGCAGGACGGCTATCTGCTCCTGCATCACCCGCTCCACGACCCTGCGCCCCCGCGCGGCCACGGCAGCCTTCAGAGAAGGGCGTTCCAGAAGCTTCGCAATCTGCGGAATGCGGCGGCGAAGATCCTCGTTGGGCGTCATGGTCAAGGGCGAAGCCCTGATCTTAGTGGCGGCCGATTGGTTGCGGCTCAGGGCCCGACCAGTTCGTAGACAACGTCGAGGTCGAAATCCGAGCGTTCGGAATTCGCGAACCTCGCCACTTCGCGGAGACGGTCCTTCATCTGTGCAATCTGCTCCTCCATGCGCTCTCTTTGATTGGGCCCAAAACCGCGCAGGTGGACGAGGACGTACTTCGTTCGGGCTTCCTTCATCACGTCGAGCGCCTCGGCTTCGGGGAACGAACCGGCGGTGGCGCGAAAGCGCTGAACCAGCGCCGTCTCCGCCCCGGCGAAACCGTTCACCAGCCTCTGCCAGTGCATGGTGGACCAGACCATGTAGATGCTGTCGTGAAACGCGGGACGCCCGAAGTCGGAGGCGGCGCGCGCCGGGAGTTCGGCCACGATCGTTCCCGCCGGTCGTTGCCCCAGCCACTGGTACACCCGCGGGACGCTGTGGCGCGAGTCGATCACGTTGGTGAAAGGCGGAGCGGGAATGGGGGCGATGCGCGCCTCGGCCAGGAATGCGATGAGAGCGATCCCGGAGACGATGGTCGATCGCCGCAGCGAATTGAGGGCAAGGCCGGAGAGCAAGGCCAGGGCGAAGGCCACGAAGATCCCCGCCCGCCCGGTGGCCCGTATGTTCGAGAAGACAGGAACGTACTCGCGAAGCAGAGCGAACGGCCCCGGGAAAAGCGTAACGCCCCTCATGCGGATCTCGGGACC
Organism: Vicinamibacteria bacterium; assembly: GCA_031412915.1. Taxonomy (GTDB): domain Bacteria; phylum Acidobacteriota; class Vicinamibacteria; order Fen-336; family JAGNNV01; genus JAGNNV01. The sequence continues at coordinate 16,779 of JANODX010000139.1, forward strand.
AAGGGCCAGCAGACCGGCGGTAAGGCCGAGCACCGCGAGGGCGGCCACCAGGCGCCACTCCGTCCGGGGAATGTGGCGAGGAAGCCGGACGAGAGCGGCCCCCGCCAGAACGACGACGACGAGTCCGGGGAAGAGGTTGCTCGGATCGCCGCGGAAGTTCTCCGTCAAGCCGCCCCACACCCGGTTCCAACCGTTGGCGGCGAGGAAGGTCTGAAGCGAGGCCGCGTATTTCAGCGTGTCGCCGGTGGACCGGACGAAACCAAGCGGCGCGAGCGCCTCCCGGCTCAGAGCGTAGAGCGGGTAGAGGAAGACCGCGGCCACCACCACGGCCCAACCGCTTCGGACCAGAACCGTCTTCACCCGAGGTCCGAAAAGGAAAGGGACCAAGGAGACGGGCAGAAGCACGGCGAAGAAGAGACCGTGATAGCCGCAGGCCAGAAACGAGAGAGCGAAGAAGAGGCCGGTCCGCGCCGCGTCCGCGACCGTTGGCTCGATGCAGAACCGGCGAGCGAAGAGATAGACGAGGGGGATCCACTGCGTTCCGAGGGTTGAAAGATGGGCCAACTGATCGACGCGTATGGGAGAAAAGGCGAAAAAGGCGCCGGTGGCCAGGGCCGCGGGCGGGTCGAGTCCGATGTCGCGGCCGAGACGCCAGGTGAAGAGACCGGTCAGAATCCAGGTCAGAAGGCGGGCGAGGTTGAAGAGGAGAATCGCGTCGTCGGTAAACCAGGAGAGAGGAAGAACGAGCAATCCGGTGCCCAGAACCGGTTCATCCATGAAGAAAGTGAAACGGCTCGGCGCGTAGAAGTTGCCGTGGGGCAGGCCGAGCGGATCGGTCTTGAGCGCGTGCAACTGGAAGCCCACCGCCCAGGCGAAGTACGCCGAGTCGCCGGCGTCGATGACGTGGAGGCGCGCGGCGAAAGGCCAGGTCATGGCCGCGGTCAGCAGGGTGAAGAGGGCGAGGGCCGCCCCCCACTCTTTGGCACTTGGTCGAATCAAGAGCCCGAGCGTAGCAAACCCTCAGGGGGACGCGCGCCTGCCGCGGTCGCGCGCGCGTCACCCCGCGAACGGCCGCCAGGAATGACCGAACTAGTCATGTGTTTCACGCTGTTGGAGTCTTATCCAGGGCGAGGCGTGCGCGACGTACTTTCTCGATGATCGTTTCGGCCTTCGCCTTCCAGACAAATGGTCGAGGGCTGTCGTTGTGCCCGTCGATGTAGTCGGAGATTG
>JANODX010000140.1:0-4318 GCA_031412915.1 Vicinamibacteria bacterium
CTGCGCGGCCGGGCCTTCTCGACCGAAGAGGAAACCCCGGGCCACGAGACCCCGGTGGTGGTTCTTGGCTATGGCCTCTGGAAGAAGATGGGGCAGAGCGAGAGCATTCTCGGCAGCCAGGTCAGGATCAACGCCAGGAACTTCACCGTCGTAGGCATCGCCTCCGATGGGTTCAGCGGCACCATGGCTCTGGCCGCACCCGAGTTGTGGCTGCCGCTTGGGGTCTACGACTCGATCCTGAACGATTTCCAGAAGAGTGACGGACGCGGCGGCACCAAGCTCGCGGACCGGACTCATCGAAACCTGATTCTCGTGGGCCAGCTGAAGCCCGGCATCACGCTTGAAGCCGCCTCGGCTCAGGCGAAACTGATCGGCGCCCGCCTGGCCTCGGCCTACCCGGCGGAGAACAAGGATCAGGCCTTGACTCTCGCACCCTTGTCGCGGCTTTCGGTCAGCACGAACCCGGTCTCCGACACCCCCATCGTGGCCGCCAACAGCATCTTGCTCGCCCTGGCCAGCGTGGTGCTCATCGTCGCCTGCTTCAATCTCGCAAACATGCTGCTGGCCCGGGGCGAGGCCCGTCAGAAGGAGATCGCCCTGCGCCTGGCTCTCGGGTCGAGTCGTTGGCGCATCGTGCGGCAGCTTCTCACCGAGGGTTTCGTCCTGGCTCTGGTCGGGGGCGCTCTCGGCCTCGGTCTTGCCTACGCGCTGACGCGGTTGCTCGTGTCCTCCTTCATCGCGGTAGCACCTCTCGCCATCGTCTTCCCCATGACTCCGGACGTGCGCGTGCTCGCGGCCACCTTCCTCTTCTGTCTCTTCGCCACCGTGGTCTCGGGCCTTGGCCCGGCCATGAAGCTCTCCCGCCTCGACGTGTTTCCGCAACTCAAGGAGCAGGCAGGCGAAGGCGGTGCGATATCCCACGCGCGCGGCCGCTTCTGGCTGCTCGCTCCGCGCAACCTCCTCGTGGTGATGCAGATCGGCCTGAGCCTGGCCCTTCTCGCCACCGGAGGGCTCTTCGTGCGCGGGTCTCTGGCCGCCGCGGACTCGGATCCCGGCTTCCGCTTCGAGTCGGGCGTGCTCTTCGAACTCGATCCCGCACTCGCGGGCTACGACACCGCGCGATCCCAGCAACTCTACGGCTCCGTACTGGACCGGGTGCGCGCCCTTCCCGGGGTCGAAGCGAGCAGCCTCGCCTCCACCGTGCCCTTCGGCGCGTTCTCGGACAGCAGCCGGGTGCGCAAGGCGGGAACACCCGAACGCGACGGCTCGGGCAAAGCCCTCGGCATCAGCGCCGAACACGTAAGGATTGGAAGCGACTACTTCAAGGCCCTCGGCCTCACCATGCTTCGAGGACGAGAGTTCGATGCCTCCGAAGAGAGGGGGGTCACCGGGCTGAAGCCGGTCATCATCAGCGAGCCCCTGGCCAAGCAACTCTTCGAGGGCGAAGACCCGATTGGCCGCACGGTCCAGTTCGGAGGAGCGGGCGAGGGGGGCAAGGGGGTGAGGATTTCCGAGGACAGCGAAGGGAAGCCCGCCACCCCCGACGCGCTTCAGGTGGTCGGGGTCGCCCCGGGATTGAGGCAGGGCCTGTTCGACCCCGCACCCGTTCCCTTCTTCTATCAGCCGCTCGGCGCGAACTTCCAGTCCGGCCTGAACCTCCACGTCCGGATCAAGAGTGCTGTTCCCGCGGAGGCCTCGGCCATGGTGCAGAAGGTGCGAAGCGAGCTTCGTTCGCTCGATCCCAACCTTCCCGTGGTCTCGGCGGCGACCCTTCAGTCGTTCCGCGAAGAGAGCATCGCGCTGTGGGCGGTCAAAAGCGGCGCGCGGCTCTTCTCCCTGTTCGGCGGGGCCGCTCTGATCTTGGCCATCATCGGGATCTACGGCCTCAAGTCGTACGTGGTCGCACGCCGCACGCGTGAGATCGGAATCCGCATGGCCCTGGGCGCCACGTCGCGCGGGGTGATCGAACTGTTCCTGCGCGAGGGCGCTGCCCTCGCCGGCGCGGGCCTCGCTCTCGGGGTACTGCTCGCGCTCGGTTCGGGAAGGCTGGTGAGTTCGATGCTGTATCAGGTGAGCCCGTTCGATCCGCTGGTTTTGCTCCTTTCATTCCTGATTCTCGCGGCCGCCGCGCTGATCGCGACCTACGTCCCCGCCCGCCGCGCCACCCTGGTCACCCCGGTTTCCGCCCTCCGCCACGAATAGCCGGACGGGCCGCTAAGCCCGCAACAAGTGGGCAAGTGCGCATACCCACCCCCAGCCTTCGGCCTGGTCGGACTCCCGGCACCGCTGCCGGATCCAGATGGCGAGCGCCTCCGCGCTCATTTCGCCTTGGACCGTGGCCAGCGTACATACATCGGAGGGGGCAAGCGCCGGGGTCCGGGCGGATCGGGAAGTGCCGGAAATGGGATGATGACCTTCCTCAAGGTGCCGCCCTCTGGGACCGGCAGGCCACATCCGATATTGTGATTCATATTAGACTCACAATATGGAAACGGTGGCGGTCACCCTCGACGAGAAGACGCTGCGGGCGCTCGACGCGGTCAGCGCAGCTTCAAAGCGAAAGAACGGCGCTCGGCCCAATCGCTCCCTGGTGGTCAGGACCGCAGTTCAGGAGTATGTCGAGCGACAGCTCCGTCTCGAATCGGAGGAGAAGGAGCGCGCAATTCTGGCGAAACACCGCGCACGCCTGGCTGGGGAGGCGAGAGCGCTGATCCGGGGTCAGGCTAAGCTGTGATCCGTGGCGAAGTCTACCGTTCGCCCGAGAAGGTTCCGGAGCGAGGTCACAAGCCGGGGTTCTACGTTGTGGTCTCACGCTCGTTCATTGCCGGGAACAACGATGTTTCCGCCGTGGTCTGCGCGCCGATCTACACGGAGTTTCTCGGCCTCGCCACCGAGGTCGCAGTCGGAAGCGAAGTTGGCCTCCCCCGGGAATCGTCCATCCGGTGCGACTTCCTGACCCTGATGTTAAAACGCCGTTTGACCACTCTGGTCGGAAGACTCGGCGTGGCGGGGCTTCGGGACCTCGATCGCGCGCTCAAGGTGGCGCTGGAAGTTGTTTGAGGACAGGTGAGTCTCCATCGCCAACAACGGTCTGCCCGGTACAATCCGCTCTCCATTTCCTTAGGAGAGCTCGAATGCGCCATCCGCGCCGCTTGTCTGCCCTGATCGTTCTCGCCGTGTTTCCCGCGTCCCCAAGCCTCGCCCTCGCGGCGGAAGTGGCGAAGGCGCCAGCCGGCTACACCCGCGCCACCGCGGATGCGAACGCCGGTTTCGAGAAGGTCTTCTTCGACACCCCGACCCCCGAGAACGCGCGGCGCTGGCTCTTTCAACTCACCGAAGAACCGCACGTCGCCGGCACTCCCGCCGAGAAAAAAGTCGCCGACTGGGTGAGCGGCAAATTGAAAGAGTTCGGCCTTGAGGTCGAGATGGTGAAGTACGACGTCTTCCTCAACCATCCGAAGAGCGTCTCGCTCACGATGGTGGAGCCGTGGATCGAAGAGTTGTCGCTGATGGAGGACAACATCCCTGAGGACAAGGACTCCACCTCGCGCGGCCAGTTCCCCGCCTTCCACGGCTACGGCGCCTCGGGCAAGGCCAACGGTCAGGTCATCTATGTCAACTACGGCACGCCCGCCGACCATGAGCGTCTCAAGTCGCTGGGCCTCACCGTCGAAGGCAAGATCGCCCTGGTCAGATATGGCGGCTCCTATCGCGGCCTCAAGGTGAAGGAAGCGCAGGACCACGGCGCGGTCGGCGTCCTCATCTACTCGGATCCGGCGGATGACGGTTACATGCGCGGGGACATCTACCCCGACGGACCGATGCGTCCGCCCTCATCGCTGCAGCGCGGTTCCGTCCAGTTCCTCTCCATTCAGCCCGGCGACCCCTCGACCCCGGGCGGATTCCCTTCGACCGCCAACGCCAAGCGCATCACCCGCGATCAGATGACGAACGTGCCGAAGATCCCGTCGCTTCCCATCTCCTATCGCGAAGCCGAGAAGCTCCTGCGCAATCTCGGCGGTCCGCGGGTGCCGAACGAATAGCAAGGCGGACTTCCCTTCTCGTACCACGTGGGGCAAAGAGTTCATCGGAGGCTTGCCACACGAAGGTGTGCCAGGATCCGTTGCGGAGGTCGCCGTTGGTGGCACGGCTGGTTTCCAGCACCGGGGCAAATCCAATAATCGAGCGGGATTGTCCGCCATGGCCATCGCTCGGAGCACTGACCCAGCCTGGCTGAAGGGGCGTGACGAGGGGAATGAGTTGTGCGTCGGAGAGCGAGACGCCGGTCGGCAGAATGGGACAACTGATGACGATGCCG
>JANODX010000141.1:0-32660 GCA_031412915.1 Vicinamibacteria bacterium
ATGCAGGTGATGGCGATCTGGAAGACCACGAGACCGCGGGTCAGGAGGCCGACATGCCGCGAACTGTTGCCCCGACCGGAGTCCTTGAGGGTCGAGGCCGAGTCGGTGCGCGACGAGATGAGCGCGGGCATCAGGCCCGAGAGGAGAGCAGCGGCGAAGGTCGAGAGCACCGAGACGAGCAGGGCCAGACGGTCGATCTCGAAGATCATCCAGCGGGGGGGGCCGTTCTGCTGAGAGCGAAACGCGGCGGAGAGCCAGTCCACGGAGAAGTAGGCGAGGGCGACCCCGAGCACCGCGCCGAGGCTCGCCACCAGCAGGCTTTCGGTGAGCATCTGCCGAATCAGGCGGATCCTGGTGGCGCCCAAAGACGAGCGAATCGCCAGTTCCTTGAGCCTTATGGTGGCCCGCGCGAACTGCATGTTCATGACGTTGACGCACGCGATCAGCAGGACGCCCACGCCGAAGGCGAACATGGTGAGGAGCATCCCGCGGATGGGCAGGGGCGTGAAGGTGTTGATCAGGGGCTGAATCTGAGCCTCGTTGAATTGCTTGTTGGTGTCCGGGTAGGCGGTCGCAAAACGCTTCGCGAACCCTGCGAACTCGGCCTGGGCCTGGGCAAGCGTCACTTCCTTGCGGATGAGACCGAGGACCGCGGGGCTGTTGGCCAGAGGATCGTTCCTGGCCTTGGCCGGAAACTCACTGTAGAGCGGTATCCACATCTCTTCGCTGTTCGGAAAACTGAAGCCCTGAGGCATGACGCCGATGATGGTGGCGGGCTTCCCATTCAGCCGGACATCCTTGCCCACGATGTTCCGGGCGCCGCCGAAGTCGCGCTGCCAGAGGCCGTAGCTGAGGAGCAGAACCTTCGGGGCCCCGGGCTGATTGTCCTCGGCCGTGAAGTCGCGGCCCATAATCGGCGGGACGCCGAGAATCCGAAGGAAGTCCTCGGTCATGTACGCCCCGGTGTACCGGCGGGGCTCCCCGTCCGCGGTGAGATTGACCGTCGACCCGTTCAAATAGGCGGCCATCATCTCGAAGGACTTCTGCTCGTGGCGGAACTCCTCGAAGTCCATCGCAAAGACCTGGTTGTTCGCGCCGAAGGGGGACTGCGTCGTGGGATCGATGAAGGTCACGTTCGTGAGCCGGTCGGCGTTGGGGAAACCGAAACCGCGGATCATGGTGGCGTTCACCATGGTGAACATGGTGGTCACGGCGCAGATACCGAGGGCCAGGACGAAGACCGAGATCGAGGCGAAGCCCTTGTCCTTGACGAGAACGCGAAGCCCGATGCGAAGGTCCTGACGGAAGGTCTCGGCGATCATGGTCAGTCCCCCGGTGGCCCGGACGGCCGGAGGCATTCCGGGCGTAAGGGCGGTATTGGATAAGACGAAACGGAAGGTCGTAAGGTTCCGGAGCGTCGCAAATCAAACGATTGAACTCCCGCGCCAGGACTGACCGCGGCGATCGTCGAACGGCCTCCAAACGAGTAGAGTCGCGGCTTCCCATGGCCAGCGCGACCGCGACGAGACGGGTGTTTGGTCTGGAGTGGCCGGCCCAGGTGACAACCGCCGAGCGCCGGTCGCTGATCGCGGGGGGCTTGGGCTGGATGCTCGACGCCATGGACGTGATGCTGTACTCGATGGTCCTCGCCGACCTCGTAGTGCACCTGGGCATGAGCAAGCCCCAGGCCGGCCTCCTCAATTCCCTCACCCTGTTCGCCTCGGCCATCGGCGGCCTCTTCTTCGGGGTCCTGGCCGACCGGATCGGCCGGACCCGGGCCCTGATGGGTTCGATCCTGATGTACTCGATCGCGAGCTTCGCCTGCGGCCTGTCACAGACGATCCCGCAACTCGCGGTCTTCCGGTTCATCCTGGGCCTCGGCATGGGCGGAGAGTGGACGACCGGAGCCGCGCTGATCGCGGAAACCTGGCGGGCGGAGCACCGCGGCAAGGCGCTGGGCGTCATGCAGTCGTCCTGGGCGATCGGCGAGATGCTGGCCGCGGGTGTCACCCTCATGGTCCTGCCGGCCTTCGGCTGGCGCGCGGTCTTCTTCGTGGGCATCCTCCCCGCTCTCGCCGTGCTGTGGATCCGGAAAGACGTGCCGGAGTCGGAGATCTGGCTGGCGCGGGGCAAGGAGAAACCCGCGTCCTTGAGCCGGATGTGGCGGCCGGACATCCGCTGGAAAGGCATCCTCGCGACCCTGATGAACGCCTTCGCCATGTTCGGCTACTGGGGTCTGTTCACCTGGATTCCCGGATACCTGGCGCTCTCGGAGAAGGACGGCGGACGGGGCCTGGGCATCGTCGCCTCCCTGACCTGGGTGTTGTTCATGGCGCCCGGGAAGTGGCTTGGATACGTGCTCTTCGGCTTCTCCGCCGACCGGTTCGGGCGCAAGAAGAGTTACGTGTTCTATCTCGTGACCGCGGCGATCCTGGTCCCGATCTTCGGCATGACCACGAGCCTCACCACTCTTCTCATCCTCGGGCCCTTCGTGGGCTTCTTCGGCACCGGCTATTTCTCCGGGTTCGCCGCCATCGCCTCGGAACTCTTCCCCACCGAGATCCGGGCGACCGCCATGGGCCTCACCTACAACATCGGGCGCGGCTTCTCGGCGATAGCGCCCTTCGTGGTCGGCGCCATCGCGAAGGAGTATTCCTTCTTCGCGGCTTTCCTGCTTCTGGCCGCCTCATTCCTCACCGCCGCCCTCCTCGCCCTGGCACTTCCCGAGACGAAGGGGAAGGCGCTCGAATAGCGGACGGGAGGGTCGGATCGCCACTACAGCCCCACTGGCGGTCCCTTCGACAGGCTCAGGGACCGTTCTGCTGCGATTCTCACAAACTGCCACCGCCGAAGGCCGTCGATGGCTCGCGATGACGGTCCGTGGGTTCGAGCTTGAGCCCCCCTTCGGATTCGGCCGACTCCGCTGGCACGGAGCTTGCTCTAGCTCGTGGCGTATCGATCAACCCGTCATCAGGAGGAGTCAAGTGAGCAAGTCCAAGAACATCGCAATCTTTTCCCTGGCCGCCCTTTTTGGGATGGGTACGGCGAACGCCGCGCCTTCGAAACACGTCTCCACCGAGCCCGAGATGGCGAAGGCGGTTCGCGAGCAGCTCGAACGACTTCCCTACTACGGCGTCTTCGACATCCTTCAATACCAGGTGAGCGACAACGGTGCGGTCGAGTTGAGCGGCTTCGCCTTTCGGGATTCGCTCAAGAAGGAGGCCGAGGACGCGGTGGCCAGAGTGCCGGGAGTCAAAAGCGTGGTGAATCGAATCGAAGACCTCAAGTGGGGTGTCCTCGACGACGAGATCCGGGCCAAGGTCTACCTCACCATCTATCGCGACAGCGTCCTCTCACGGTATGGAACATCGACGGATATGGCCCTCACCAATGGAATTGGTCTCGCTCCGCGCGGAAGGTTCGGAGTCTTCGGCCCGATCGGTATCGGCAACCCATATCTACCCGGCTTCAATCCCTCCGGCGACTACGGCATCCGCATCATCGTGAGCCACGGCGAGGTCATCCTGATGGGCACCGTCGACAATTCAGGCGACAAGGCCCTGGCCGGAATCAAGGCTCGCGGAGTGTTCCCGGCAAGCAAAGTATTCAACGAACTCGTGGTGCGCCGCGAGAAACCGGAAGTTCCTCAGGCCCCGGTGGGGTTTGGCCCTTCGGCTACTTTCCGGCCGGAGGCTTGAGGTCGCGGATCGCCTTCACGCCACCTGCGCCGGTGGCTTCGCGGACCGCGGCCAGAAGTGCTTCCGCCATGACCTCGGCGGCGAGGGCGCCGATCATCGATGCGTTCACCTCGCCGTCGAAACGGCCGGTCGCCACCGCGAAGATCGTGTCGCCGTCGCCGAGGGTGTGAGCGGGGTTGATGGCTCGCGCGTAACCGTCATCGGCCATCTGCGCGACCTTCGTGATCTGGGCCTTTGTGAGCTTCGCGTTCGTGGCCACCACACCGATGGTGGTGTTCTCACCCGCGCGCGGCGGCCGGGCCTGCATGCTCGCGCCCCCCCGCATGAGGATGCGCGCGTCGGCGAACGTGTCGTCGGGATTCAGGGCGCCCGCCACCACCTTGCCGGTGTACGGATCGATGATGTCGCCCACGGCATTCACCGCCACGATCGCGCCGACCACAATTCCATTCGGCATGGTGATCGAGGCGCTGCCCAAACCGCCCTTCATGGGACGGCGCCCCGGGCCTCCCGCCTTGCCCACCGTGGCGCCCGCTCCAGCACCCACCGTTCCCATGACCACGGGCGCGTTCGTGGCCGCGGCCGCCGCCTTGTACCCGCAATCGGCGCCCGGCCGGATCTTCGGCTTGCCGTCGAACGGCAGATCGAAGAGGATGGCCGAGCCGACGATGGGGACGACGCCGGCGGTGCCCACCGGCCAACCGATGTTGTGCTCTTCGAGCCATTTCATCGTCCCCGACGCCGCATCCAGGCCGTAGGCGCTGCCGCCGGAGAGCACGATCGCGTTGACCTTGTCGACGTTGTTGACCGGGTCCATCAGGTCGGTCTCGCGCGTTCCGGGAGCGCCGCCTCGTTGCGAAACGCCGGGGGTGGCTCCTTGCGAAACCCCGGCCGCGGTGGGAGGGCCCTCCGTCAGGATGACGGTGCAGCCGGTCGGTTTCTCGGTCAGGGTGATGCTGCCGACCTTGATTCCCGGAACGTCGGTGATCGTCCCCGACGCGAAAGACGCGGTGGCGGCGGATGTGAGCAGGACGAACGTGGCGCGTTTCATGAGTCGGACCTCTCCATTGGGGAAGACATGAGCCACGATTCTGACCCAGTCCCCTAAGCATGTGTGTCACCGTTCGCAAAAAAACCAAGGTCTGTGGTTGCTGTCACCTCGACAAGAAAAAAGCCCGCAGCGAAACGCGCTGCGGGCAGGAACCTTGCTGGAGGCCCCGAAGAGGGAGGACCGCTACTTTTTTTCGGGCATCGGGACCTTCGTCTGGTTCGACCAGACGTAATGAGTGATCCGCTTGACCGCCGATTCCGCGTTCGGCGCATCCGTTCCCGAGGTCAGGGTGAAGATCTCGCCCCACACCGGCATGTCCGGGTTGCCGTGCATGCGCGTGGTCTGGCGGCCGTCGATCGAGGCGGCAACCTTCTCGTACGGGAATACGCCGTTGTTCTTCTTCGCGAGTTCGGTCAAGTCGATGGGCTTTCTGACCAGACCCGGGGCCACCGGTCCGTCGCCCTTGAGCGACCTCCCATGACAGGCGGCGCAGTATCGAAAATACACAACCTCTCCGGCCGCCGCCTCGCCAAAGTCGGGACCGGACGCGACCTTGAGCGTTGCGGTCGCGGCAGGGGGCGAAGACGGAGGGGCCGGAGGGGCCGGAGGGGCCGGATTCTGGGCGAAGGCCGCCCCGGGCAAAGTCAGCATGGCAACGATAGTCAGGGCTCTTTTCATGTTTTTTTCCTCAAATGCTTGCGAATCATGGATGAACTGCGATCGATTGCTTAGGTCCCCTCGGGCGCGGGCAAACCAAGTCTATGTCGAAGCTCGGCCTGAATCTCGGCCGCCTTCTTCGTACCATCGACCGCGACCACCAGTTCCTTTCGGCGGAAGAGATCGATGATGGGTTGGGTTTTCTCCCGATAGTCCAGAAGGCGGCCTTTGACCGCCTCCGGGTTGTCGTCGGCGCGTGAGACCAGTTTCCCCTTGCAGACATCGCAGACATCGGGGACCGCCGGTCGATGGAAGATGAGGTTGTAGTCGAGACCGCAGTTCGAACACAGGCGGCGGCTCATGATGCGCTCGAGGACCACGTCGTCGGGAACCTCCATGAGAAGCACCGCGTCCACATCGTAGCGTTCCAGGAAGAAGACCGCCTGGTTCTCATTCCTGGGAAAGCCATCCAGGACGAAGCCGTAGTTCCAGTCATGGAGATCCAGGCGTTCGACCATCACTTCGTTCACCAGGTCGTCGGGAACCAGTTGCCCGGAGGCCACAATCCTCTTCACCTTGGCCCCGAGCTTTGAGTGGTTCTGAACCTGCCAGCGGAAGATGTCGCCCACGCTGATGTGGACAAGGTCGTAGTCCCTGGCCAGCATCTTGGCCTGAGTGCCCTTCCCGCATCCTTGCGGGCCCATCACGATGTACTTGCGCATCGATCGTCCTCCCGCTAGCCGAGGGCCTTCTCGAGCCTTCGGCACACGGCCTCGAGAATCTGAATCCGGGCCAGGCGCTTGTCGTTTCCGGCCACGATCACCCAGGGCGCCTGGCGCGTGCTCGTCCGCACCACCGTCTCGTTCACCGCCGCCTCGTAGGCGTCCCATTGCTTCCGGTTCCGCCAGTCCTCGTCGGTGATCTTGTACTGCTTGAATTCCGTCTTCTGCCTCTCCTTGAACCGGCGCAGCTGCTCGTCCTTGCTGATGTGGACCCAGAACTTGGTGACGAGCGTGCCGTGCTCCGCGAGCTGGGCCTCGAAGTCGTTGATCTCCTGGAAGGCCCTCTTCCACTCGTCTTCCCGGGCGAAACCCTCGACCCGTTCCACCAGAACCCGGCCGTACCAGGATCGGTCGAAGATGGTCACCCTCCCGGAGCGCGGAATGTGCCGCCAGAAGCGCCAGAGGTACTGGTGGGCGCGTTCCTCGTCCGTGGGGGCGGCGATGGGAACCACCCGGTACAGACGCGCATCCATGGCGGAGGTCAGGCGGCGCACCGCTCCTCCTTTTCCGGCCGCGTCCCAGCCCTCGAAGACCAGGACGCTCGAGAGTTTCTTCTCCCAGGCCTGGCGCGACAGCCGATTCAGTTTCCCCTGGAGCCCGGCCAGCTTGCGATCGTAGTCCTTTGGGGAAATGGTCTGCTTCAAGTCGACTCGATCGAGTACCGAGACCATGTCGCCCACGGGAACCACGCGCTTGGCCGGAGGGGCCGGAGCGGCCTTGGCCGAGAGTCGCCTCTGAATCGCCTCCAGAACGGTTCGACCTACCGTGATCTCGCGATATCGATCGTCGGTGGCTTCGATCACTGTCCAGGGGGCGAAACCGGTGTCGGTGCGCTGGAGGGCTTCCTCGGAATACTTCACGAAACGATCGTAAAGACCGAAGTGCTTCCAGTCGAGGGGAGACAGGCGCCAGCGCGTCTTGGGGTCTTTCTCGAGGGAGCGCAGGCGTTTCTTCTGGGCGCGCTTGGAGAGGTGCAGCCACACCTTGACGATCAAGGCGCCGTCCTGGGCCAGTTCCTGCTCGAAGAACTCGATCCGGGACAGGCTCCGATCGAACGGAGCGCCGCCGACCTTCCGATAGACACGTCGAATGATGGGGTCGGTGTACCAGGATCCGAAGAAGATGCCTACACGGCCTCGAGGCGGCAGGGACATCCAGAATCGCCAGTAGGGAGGCCGGTCGCGCTCCTCGTCGGAGAGCGGGCCGAACACGTTCGTTTCAAGTCCTCGCGGGTCGAACCACTCGTGCAGGCGGTTGACCGTCTCGGACTTTCCCGCGCCATCGGCTCCGGAGACGATGAGGACCAGGGGGACACGCGCCTCCAGGAGGTCCCGCTGAGCCTGGAGCAGGCCCGCTCGCAGGGTCGAGACTTCCTTCTCATAGTCGGCCTTGGAAATCTCGTGGCCAAGCTCGGCAGCTTCGAACATTCGTCCCCTTCGTCAGGCGCCAGACCGGTTCGTCGGCGGTCGCCACCCGCCGTACTCATTCTCCTCCCGGGAAGGCCTTTTGGGCCTGAGCCGCCTGCCTCATCCCCATGAGCCACTTGCACCATGCCCACCCCCAGAGGGGAGTTCAACCGGCGAGCGCGGTTTGGACCTTGGCGGCGAGCTCGGCTTCGAATTCCAACAGTCTTGCCTGCTTCGCGGAAGCGTCGAGGGTCCCGGTCCGGAGGGCCGCCCGCGCCTTTGACGCGCCGGCCTTACCCTCCACCGCATAGAAGGCGCTGAAGACCTGTCCCGCATCCTTCCCGCTCGCCTTCATGGCCCGGCGAACGAAGGCGATGCCCGCGGTGTTGACGATATGGTTGACCGCCACCGTGCCCACGATTTCCCGTTTCAAGGGATGGGCGGCGAAGTGCTGCGCGAACTCCTTCTGGAGACGCACCGGGAAGTAGGAGGCGAGCAGGGCCTCGCCCTCCTTGGAATCCGGGAAGCGGGTGGGCAGCACGGCCTCGAAGAGGAAGCGCTTGGTTTCGCCGAGAAGCACGGCGAGCAACGGGCGCGGCAGGCCGGTCGCGGCGTAGTCGCGACGGAGCACGTCGCGGGGGGGCACCGAATCGTCCTGAGGACTCAGGAACTGCGAGGCCACGAGATCGTCAATGCAGTCGAGATGCTCGTCCAGAGCCGACCTGGAGCGCATCGCATCCAGGGTTATGGCGACCGTCTGGAGATCGTTGTCGGCCAGGCACAGATCCGCCACCTCCTCGGTCATCTCGGCCAGGAGGTTGTTGCGGGCCTCGACATCCTTGAGTGCCTTGGCCTTGAGCAGAACGCTCATGAGGATCTTGATGTTGACCTCGTGGTCGGACATGTCGACCCCGCCCGAGTTGTCGACCGCGTCGGTGTTCAGAAGCACGCCCGCCTTGGCGAGTTCGAGCCGTCCCTTCTGGGTGAGACCCAGGTTGCCTCCCTCGGAGATCACCTTGGCCCGCACTTCCGTGGCGTCGACGCGAACCCGGTCATTGGCGCGATCGCCGACGTCCTGGTGCTCCTCGGTCGAGGCCTTGATGTAGGTTCCGATGCCCCCGTTGTAGAGAAGGTCGACCGGGGCCCTCAGAATGGCGCGAATCAGTTCCTCGCCCGACATCGCGGTGACGCCCTTATCGAGGCCGAGGGCTTTCCGCGCCTCCGGCGAGACCGGTATCGACTTGGCCCCGCGGTCGAAGAGCCCGCCCCCCTTGCTGATGAGCGCCGCGTTGTAGTCGCGCCACGAAGAACGCGGCAGCTTGAAGAGCCGCTCACGTTCCGCGAAGGTCGCCGCGGGATCGGGGGCCGGGTCCACGAAGATGTGGGCGTGGTTGAACGCGGCCAGCAGGCGAGTCACCCGGCTCATCAGCATGCCGTTACCGAAGACGTCGCCCGCCATGTCGCCGATCGCCGCCACTGTGAACGGTTCCTTCTGGCAGTCGACGCCGAGGTTCGCGAAATGGTGCTTCACACACTCCCAGGCGCCGCGAGCGGTGATACCGACCTTCTTGTGGTCGTAGCCCACCGAACCCCCGGAGGCGAAGGCGTCGCCCAGCCAGAAGCCGTACTGGTTCGAGACCCCATTCGCGGTGTCGGAGAGATGGGCCGTCCCCTTGTCCGCGGCCACCACCAGGTATGGATCGTCGCCGTCGTAGCGAACCACGTCGGGCGGATGCAAAACCGCTCCATCGACAATGTTGTCGGTAACGTCGAGAAGTCCCGAGACGTATTCGCGGTAACGGTCGATGAGATAGGCGTCGAGCGCCGGCCGGGGCGGGACCGCACCCTTGAGGACGAACCCGCCTTTCGAGCCCACCGGCACGATGATCGAGTTCTTGACCATCTGGGTCTTCATGAGCCCCAGGACCTCGCGCCGGAAGTCGTCATGCCGGTCGCTCCAGCGGATGCCCCCGCGGGCGACCTTGCCTCCGCGCAGGTGGACGCCGTGGACCGTCCTCGAATGAACGGCGATCTCGAACATGGGCTTCGGCGAAGGAACCAGGGGGATGTTCTTCGACTCGAACTTGATGGAGATCACCGCGCGTTCGGGTTTCTGGAAGGCATTCGTGCGCACCGCGGCGGTCACCAGCCCGGACAGACCGCGCAGGATCTCGTCGTCCTGGAGGCTCGCGATCGCCTCCAGTGCGGTCTGGACGTCCTTGCCCCGAGCCTCGACGAGGCCCGGCCGCTTCTCGTCGAGCGCGGGATCGAACCTGGCGGTGAAGTGCTGGGAGATCGCGGTGGTCGCAGCCGAGTTCCGGAGGAAGGCCTGGTTCACCGTCTCCACGTTGTAGTGGGTTCTGAGCTGGAGGAGGTGGTTCCGCAGGCATCGAAGCACCTCGACCTCGCGGGCGCTCATCCCGCATTCGAGAATCAGGCGGTTCAGCGGATCGTCGGTCTCCCGGCCCTCTTCGATCCGGCGCAGGACGTCCACCACGCGGGGGGCGTCGGCGGCCAGCGCGCCCAGGACCCTTGAGGTGGCGCTGGTCTCGAATTGATAGATGTGCCCCTTCCTCCCGTTGGGCAGGGCGACGGGCATGGAAACCTCTTCGGTCACGTTGAGGCCAAGGTTGGTCAGGGTCCTGAAAATCTCGGAGAGCACGAGCGGTCCCCTCGAAAAGACCTTGAGCGTCGCCTGCTCGGCGGATTTGGGCAGGGCCCGAGCCCCCAGGCCTTCGCCGAGTTGTTCGAGGCACACGATGTCCTCGGGGACCTGTTCTGGAGGGGTCATCTCCCGATAGACGCCGCTGCGCGACTCGTTCCTCACATAGCGATCGAAGAGCCTGCGTCCTTCGACCTCGCCGAAGTGGCGCACCATCTCGAGCGAAACCCGATCGGACCAGGTGTTGGCTTCGTGGGCGGCGATCTCGCGGGCGCGTTCGACATTCACGGGCTCAGTGAGGTGATCCCCGTCGAAATAGAACACGATCATGGCGGAGTTACCGAGGTCCGCGGAGGTCACGAAGGTGATCGAGCCGAACTCGTCCTGGTACCTCTGGGTGAGATCCCGTTCCATCTGGCCGGAGTAGCGAGACCGGGAGAAGACCGCGTAGAGAGCGAGGTACCCGGCACCCTGGCGCAGGTGAACGAAAAGATCGTCGTCGCCGGTGGCGAAGACGATGGTGTCCACGATGTGCTTCAGGGAGGCGGGATCCGTGTAGAAGAGTTCGCGTTTGGGCATCCGGTTGAAGATGGCCCGGGTTTCCCTGTACGCGTGGGAGTTCTTGATGCCCCCACAGTTCTCCAGGAGAAAGTCCTGTTTCTCGCGAAGCAGGGGGATGTCGGCGGGCCGCTCGATCAGAGCAGCCATCGAGAACCGGCCGATGAGGAGGGTCATGGCCTTGAGCGATCCATCCTCGGCCCACTCTCGCACGACGATGTCGTCCACCGGTTCCACCGAATGGATAGCGGTCGCATGGTTGCCATAGTCAATGACGACGATGCGGTCGTCCGTGGGCGCGGGAAGGAGGCGCGACTCGATCTCCTCGATCATCCCCGGGAAGACCGCGGCCACCAAAGACGGTTCGGTGAGAACGCCCAGAGAAATCTCGCCCTTACGATCCAGTTCGCCCGCCGGCGTGAGGGCGTAGCGCGCCATCCCCTGGAGGATGTAGTTGTCGTCGAGCAGCCACTCCAGGAACTCCTTGGAGGAGGCCTGGCGCGCGCGCTCCGCCCGGCGATCGCGAATCCGGGAGGCGGTTTCCTGGACCGCCCGCTGCATGGCCAGGAAATCCCCCACTGAGGTGAAGACGGCCTTCAGAACCGCCTGGACCTCGCGCTCGATCTCGCGCAGGCGATCCTTGTCCTCGACTCTCTCGATCCGGAAATGACACAGCAGTTCCTTCGTTCCCTCTTCCGTGGCGGCGGCCACCGCCGTGACCTTCCCCCATTGGCGTTTCACGCTCAAAATCGGGTGAATGGAGGACACCACGCGGAGGCCGGCCTTCCGAAAGTAGTTCTTCAGACTTTCGAAGATGAAGGGCGCGTCCAGGGTGTGGGTCTCGACCACCGTCACTTCGGCGGAAACCGACTTGCCCGTGATCACCCGGGTTTCGGAAACTCCGAGGTTCCTGGCCCGAACATGGAGCCCCGGAACGCCCGATCCCGCCTGGTACGCCTCGGGCACCTCGTGGACGAAGAAGTTGAAGTGCTGGGTGAGCCTCTCCGCGGTTTTCTTCGCTGCGCCTTCGAGAGCGATCGAGTCGGGCAACTCGTTGAAGACCGCTCGCCCGAAGTCCAGGAGGAGGCCCGAATCCTCCGGTTTCGCCGTGACCTTCAGAACGTCTTCGACTTCGGCAAGGCGGAGGGCCCGCGCGCTGGGATCCTGGGTGATCATGAAGAGACCTCGAATGCAGGGGGACGGAGCCTTGGACGGAACGCCCACTTGGAGGGTTCGGTTCGCCCTTTCTTGGGGCCACCCTCAAGGGGCGTTGATGCTACACCGGCCCACGGTCGAGACCGAGGGCGACCGACCCGCCATAAGATGGATTCTCGCAATCGCGATGGGATCCGCTTTGTCCATTTCTTCTCTTCCTCGTTTCTTCACCGCCGCCGAGCCGCACCGATTGGCGGTCTTGAAGGCCCTGTGGCCGGCGGTGGCCGGAGACGCCCTCGCGAATCACAGCGAAGTGGTGGGGATTCAAGGAGACGTTATGCGGATCCGCGCCGATTCGGCGTCCTGGCTCAAGACCCTTCGGGATCTCAAGGGGACGGTCATCGTGCGCCTCCAGGACGCCGCGGGTCCCCTGGCTCCGCGGGCGCTTTCGTTCGTGGAGGGACCGATTACGGAACGAAGGTCACGCAAGCCGCGCCCGCGCCGCCGGACGGTCCCGGACACGACTCTTGGCGACTTCATCCGCGAGGCGGCGAACCAGATCCCTACTCCGGAAGGCCGCGACATCTATCTCCGCGCCGCCGCGGCTTTCAAGGGCCGTTTCGGTAAGGCCTGACCGGAATTCGAAGGGCTCTCCCTTACCGTCAGTGCATCCTGCTCGAACAATGCGCGATTCGGAGTCCTCGCCGTGATCGACGTCTGTGAAGCGCGTCAAGATCGGGGGCCCGCCTGGAAGGCCGGGGCCCTGACCCTTTGCGCCCTCGGTTGCTTCGCCCTCAATTCCCTGATCTGCCGGGCGGCCCTTGGCGCAGGCCTCATCGATGCCCAGAGCTTCACGCTTACCCGCCTCGTCTCGGGGGCCGCCGTCCTGCTCATATGGGCAGGAAGAACCACGGCCGCGCCGGCCGGGGCCTCGAGCCCAAGTCAATGGAGTCGCGTCGGCCCGGCCCTGGCCCTCTTCCTCTACGCGCTTCCTTTCTCGCTGGCCTACTTACGGATCCCCGCGGGCACGGGGGCCTTCGTGGTCTTTGGCTGCGTGCAAATCACGATGATCGGGTCCGATCTACTCTCCGGCCGGCGGCTGGGAGGGAGGGAGGCGACCGGCGTCGGCCTGGCCCTCATCGGCCTCGCCTGGCTCACTCGCCCTGGTACGGGCTCACCGGACCTCGGGGGCGTCCTTCTGATGGCGGTCGCCGGCTTCTCCTGGGGCATCTACTCGGTGCAGGGCCGAACCTCCGGGCCGCCCGTCGAAGCCACGACGCGAAACTTCGCAGCCTCGGTGCCCTTTGCCGTGGTCGCAAGCCTGCTCGCCGCGCCCAACGCGCACGTCACGGCAAGGGGCCTTCTTCTCGCCATCGTCTCGGGGAGCATCACTTCGGGGTTGGGCTACGTGGCCTGGTACGCCGCTCTACCCTCCCTCGGCGCCACCCTCGGTTCGATCGTGCAGCTCTCCGTCCCGCCTCTGGTCGCGACCCTCGGCATCCTGTTTCTTGGGGAAGCGCTGACCCCGCGCTTTCTGATATCTGCTCCCATGATCCTCGGGGGAATCGCCATCGCGGTCTCACGTCCCCGGGAGTAGGCGCAACTCGCGCGATTTTTCGGGACCCCTCCCGCAAGGGTCTGCTTCTCGGTTGTCCAACGTCTTCCGGGCGGAGTAACCTCGCGCCATGTCGCGTGCCTTCCTCGCCGGTGTGCGCACGATTCTCGTTCTCGGGGTGGTCGGCTTGGCCGACTCCTGCGCTCCGCCCGCCCCCGGCGAAGTCCTGCTCCGACAGTTGGAGGAGAAGGAGTTCTTCAAGTATGCCGGCGCGAGCGCCGCGAAGCTCCGAGCGGACATCAAGGACAAAGGCTGGCCGGCGATCTTCGGCGACTCGGGCCGCGTTTTCGGAGCCGATGGACTGACGCTGGCCAAGGGCGGAGTCGGCGCTTTCATCGAGAAACTCCGGCCGTTTCTTGAAGGCCAGGGGGTGAAGCTGCCGATCCTCAAGGACGATTTTCAGCAGCAAAGTTACACCCTGTTCGTCGATGGCGCCCCTCTTCCGATCTGGACCAGGGACGATCTCGACCGCGAGTTGGGCGCTCAACCGGGCCTGACCTCCGGAATCTCGGCCGCGAGATCGTTCGCGCTCGTCAACAAGCTTCTCGAGAACGCGAAATCAAGGGAAAGGGCCTATGCGATCTACAGCGGAGCCGCCCTGTCGGCGATGTTCCTGACCGACGATCTCCTAGCCACGGTGCAGGCAGACCCGTTTGCCGCTCCGAAATTCATGCCTTACCGGCTCACCAACGACTTCCCTTTCTTCGGCCAGCCTCAGCAATAGAGAGGCCGCATCCCGGTTGCCCCTCAGCGACCCAGGCGAATTCTGCGAGCGAGATCCTCCGCCGCCGGTCCATCCTGGTTGGCAAGAACCACTACGACGAGCCTCTGAGCCGCGTTCATCTCGAAGACGGCGTTGACGCCGGGGCTGCCGCCCGCGATTCCGAGTCCGCCGCGAGGCGGAGCGGGCATCGGCGAGGCCTTCATCTTCGGATCGGGCCTCGGTCCTCCCAGATACCATGCGGTGTATGAGGCCGAGGCCAGCCGGTTGGCCAAGAGCGCCTCGGCGTACTTCAGCATGTCCGGAGCCGTCGAGTAACCCCCGCCCGCCGAACTGCCCCGACCGGGCAGAGAGTAGACATTGGAGACGGCGTCCGCACCTCCGCGCCTGGTGTAGCCGACGGCGATGTTCTGCACCACCGCGTCCATCTCGAAGGAGTCCGTATCGTTCATTCCGGCAGGCTTGAAGATGTGGTCACGCACGTAGTCGTAGTAGGTCCGTCCGCTCAGTTTTTCGATGATGAGGCCCAGGGTCAGATATCCGCCATTCGAGTACGCCTCGGCGGTACCCGGCTCGAAGGCCAGCGGCCTCCGGGCGAAGAAAGGCAGGTAGTCCGAGAGGGTTCGAATGCGGTTCTTGGGGGTGGCGTCGAACTCGGGACCAAAGAAGTCGCCGATTCCCGACTTCATCTCGATGAGATGAGCCACCGTGACTTTGGCGACCGCATCGGCGTTTGGAAAGTCGGGAAGGATCCGGCCCAGCCGGTCATCGAGCGACAGTTTCCCGGCTTCGAGCAGCTGGGCGATCGCAAGCCTGGTGAACGTCTTGTTGATCGACCCCAGATTGAATTTTGTGTCGATGCGGTTCTTGACCTCGAAGTTGCGGTTCGCAAAACCCGACGCTCTTTCCAAAACGGGCTTTCCGTCCTTCGCGATCAGGACGGCGCCCGAAAAACCCGCGGCGATGGCCTGATCCACAATCACGGGGGCCTCGGCGATCAGGTCAGCGGCCGGCCTCGGCGCGGGCTCGGGTCCCGCGGGACCGTTGCGGGACCCGCTCGGACCGCCTTGTCCCTGAGCACCCGCGGGCCGCACGCCGATGTCCGCGACAGGGTGAGGAGGCGTGGGCTCTACCACGAAATGGAGAACAACCACGCGTCCGGTCTTTCGGGTGATCGCTTCGACTTCGATGTCGAAATCGGACGCCTTGAGGACCTTCTGAAGATCGAGACCGCCCGACTGCTGAGCAAAACCGAGATCCTGCTGGGCCGCTTCGGCGGTTCCGCCGCGGTCGGTGTGGAATTTCTCGAGTTCCTGAACCGATCCGGAATTCAGGGCTTTCACGAAGAGCGCGAGCGCCTTCCCGACCGGTGTGTCGGGGAGAACGGTCGGAGCCCCGGGGCCCTGGGCGAGCGCGGCGAGGGGCAGGGCGAGTGCGAACGACAGGGAGGGGAGGCGAAGTCTGGTCATTAGTGTTTAGACGATGCTCGACGCCCGGCGGCTCTCGCGATTCGCGGCCGCTGAACAGGATTCGGGCCGTTCGAGCGGGCCATGGGCGCACCGCTTCGGGAAGGGTGCAGTGTTCTAAGCTCACACTCATGTCCCGCAGGAAGAACGGCCTGGCGAATACAACGAAACGACTCGCGGCGGTTGTTCTCCTACTGGCTTTCTCCGGCCCAGACGCTTCCGCCTGGGGAGAGCGCGGCCACGACATAGTGACCCGCGTCGCGGTTCGACTGCTCGGCGCGAAGACGGCGAGAGGCACGGCGCTCGCGACCCAGTTGGGTCGCAAAGAGTTCATGCTCGGGCACCTTTCAAATGTTCCAGACATCGTCTGGCGCAATCAAGGCGAGGCGATCGAGATGGTGAACGCGCCCACCCATTTTCTCGATCTCGAGTACGTGTCGCCGGAGCTGACGTTTTCCACGGTCCCGCGAACGCCGGCCGAAGCGCGTTCACGCATGAAGGCGCTGTGCGCTGGCGGCCCCGCCGGATATCGCTGCCCGACGAAATCCGAGACGACTCCCGACGAGAGCAGCGCCGGCACCGCCCCGTGGCGGGTCGGTCAGCTCTATCGGCTTGCGGTTCAAAGCCTCCAGGCCGAAAGAGCAGGCGGAGAAGTCGATTCGCCCTCCATCGACCGCGCCTTCGTCGCCGTCGGACTGATGAGCCATTTCGTGGGCGACCTCGGCAACCCCTACCACACAACCCGGAACTACGACGGCTGGGAAACGAAACAAGGCGGCATCCACAGCTACTTTGAGGGTGCGATGGTCAGCAGCTATCCGTTGGCTCTCGATCAGGAAGTTTTCGACGCGGCACTCACCGGTCGAGGCCTCGAGCGTGTGCTGAAACAGTTCCCCATCAATCGTCCCGGTCTCGCGCGCGATCCCGTGTCTCTCGCGATCGCACTCGCCCTCGATTCTCATTCGAGGCTGGAGGCCGCCAACACCATCGACCTCCGTTTCGCGGTCTCGAAACCAGGCGACATGGGAGCGGATGGAAAACGCATCAATGCGGAACGGCGCGATCCGTCCAAGCTGCGTTCCAGGTTCCGCGAACTCACGGTCGAACGCCTGGCCACGGCGGCCGAGGTCCTGGCCAATCTGTGGGGGCGCGCCTGGGAGGAGGCCGGACGGCCCGCTTTCAAGGGGTACCAGAGCTTCGCCTATCCCGTTGCTCCCGACTTCATTCAACCCGACTACCTCTCCGGCGGGAAGTAAGCGACCCCATACAGCAGAGGTTCGCTTCCTCGGCCTCCTGGAATCGGCCTCACGCGGTCATTGCATTCACCCACGCCAGATACGGCGCGTACCCGTCCGACACCAGGAGAGCCACGATCTCGGGAACCTCATACGGGTGCCGCGTCCGAATTGCCGTTTCCACCGAGCCAAACAGGGTGCGCCGAGTCTTGATGAGCAGGAGCCTCTCGGAACTCTTCTCCACCATGCCTTTCCACCGGTAGATGGACGTCATGCCGGGGACGACTTGCACGCAGGCCGCCAACGACCGTTCGACAAGTTCGGCGGCCAGGCTCTCCACATCGAAGTCCATCGGAACGGCGCAGAGCACGACGATGATCTCCGAGACCTCGGAGGCGGTCGAGCCAGGCCGGGCGCCGGACACTAGTTCGCCGCCCCAAGTTTCTCGATGATTGCGGCCTGACGATCGGTGAGGCGCACGATGGAAAGCCGGCCCTGACGCACCAGGGCTGAAGTCGCAAACTCAGGATCCGCCTTGAGCGTGGAGAGAGTTACGGGCCTCTTGAGCGCGACGAGCGGAACCAGATCGATGACGAAGAGGGGCGTTCCCGCGGGCTCCTTGGGATCGGGATAGGCCACGCTGCTGGCCCGGGCGAGCCCCACCACGCTTTTCTCGGAACCCGTGTGGTACACGAAAACGCGATCGCCCTTGGTCATCGCGCGCAGGTTCTTGACGGCGACGGGATTGCGCACGCCGTCCCAGACCCCCGAGCCCTGGGCCAGCAGGTCCGCGAAGGAATACTCGGACGGCTCAGTCTTGAACAGGAAATCGGCCATGACGTCCTCCAGGGGCAAAAGTTTAAGTGTAGCCAAGTGAGCGGCTTGACATTCTTACAGTGTCTACTTCATAGTTGACTGCAAGACATGGCCGACCTCGTCCAACTGGAGCAGAGCATTCGCGATCGCTTGGCCGAGCACGAATCGCTGGTCGACGCTCTTCTGCAGGAGCGCGCACAGGTCCGGGGCTCCCTGTTCTCCCGTTTCGCGGTGTGCGGGAAGGCGGGATGCGCGTGCGCGCAGGGCGAGAAACATGGTCCCTACTACGTGCTGTCGAGCCGGAGCAGGGGCGAAGGGGCCTTCATCTACCTCAAGGAGGAACAGGTCAGCCGGGTGAGAGAGCTGGTGAACCGGCATCGCCGGTTCCGCAAGGGTCTGAAGAGATTGAAGGGTCTCTCGTCGAAGCTCCAGGCCATGTTCGAGCGGTATGAAACCTCGGCCACACAGGCCGGCTCTCGGCAAGCGGGCGTATAGTGGATATAATATCAATGTCTATCAATATTTTAGACAGCGAGAAAGAGAACTTACTTGAGATGCCTGCGCCGCTGAACTCCCCGCACAACACGCGCCGCCTGAAGGCCCTGGCCCTCGCCGCCTTCGTCGTTTGCGGAATCGCTTACGGAGCTCTGCGTGACGAGGAGGGCGTCATGCATGTCTTCCGGGAGAGGTCTCGCCTGCAGGAACTCAGCCACTCGGTGAACAGCCTGCGCGATGAGAACTCGCGGCTGCGCGCACAGATCAAGGCCCTCCGCGAGGATCCTCGAGCGGTGGAGCGGCTGGCCCGGGAGGATCTCGGCCTTTCACGCGAAGGCGAAATCGTCTTCATCCTGGAAAGCGAGTTGCCGGAAATCGCCCGCTAGCCTCAGGTCCGATTTTCTTCGCGCCCCTCGCAATTTGACAGAAACCCCGCCAAAACACGTACAATGCTGCCAGTCGAGCGGATTTCGCGTCACCAAAGAACGTCGCGCCTTTCGGCTTGGATACGATTCATTGAGAATTTGGCCGTCCCCAATAACCCTTTCTAGGAGGAAAGAAAACCAATGGCAAAGCCGATGACAAAGGCAAAGCTCGTGACCGCACTCGCAGAAGCCACATCCATTCCCAAGAAGACCTCGGCCGCATATCTCGAGGAGCTCGCCCATCTGGCTCACAAGGAGGCCAAGAACGGCTTCGTGATTCCGGGTGTGGGCAAACTGGTGGTGCGCGCCTACAAGGCTCGCAAGGGACGCAATCCTCAGACCGGCGCGGAAATCCGCATTCCGGCCAGGAAGCGACTGAAGTTCGTGATCGCGAAGGCCGCCAAGGACGCGGTGTTCGGCGCTTAGTTCGCCCTTTCGCAGGTCTCAACCGTTCCCAAAAGCCGCACGCGAAGCGAGCTCATGGGAACGGGTGAAGACCTCGATCCCGATCCGTTTGGAAAGCGGCGCCCATGGCGCCGCTTTTCTTTTTCAAGAAGGCGCGATCTCGGGCCCGCAGATCAGGCCCCGGCCGCTCGCAGGGCGTCCGCGAGGCCCAGCAGCCAGACGTCGAAATCCATCGAGGCGTCAACCACGATCTCGAATTTGCCGTTGGGCTTCCGCTTGACCGACCCGCCGTTCCTGGGGCCAAGGGGAATCATGAGACTCTCCCGATGAATTCCCATGGGGTCCGTGATTCCGAAGATCTTCTGAATTTCCGCCATTCCGACCTGCTGCATATGCTCTCCGTGACCGAGCCCTTCGTAACCGAAGCGGCGATCCGCATTGTAGTGACTTTGCCCGTCCGGTCGATGGCCGCCCGCCGGAGCGAGTTCTCGAACCCGAGATATTCATGACCGAAGGCCCGGCAGACTCCGTCCTCGAGCTCGTGATCGAGGAGACGCGCGCGCTGGCCCTCGAAACCGGGGGGGAGCGGGCCGGACGAGCGGTCAACGAGACCGCCTCCCTGGAAAGAGATGTCGGCCTCGGCAGTCTGGAGAAAGTCGAACTTATAGCCAGAATCGAGCGTCGGGCGCGACGCACCCTTCCGGACCGGGTCTTGCAGGCGGATACGTGCGAAGAGATCGCCGCCAGTCTTGCCGGCGCCGAAGAGGCGTCTTCACCGCAGTCCAGGCCGGCCAGAAGCGAGGCGCTTCCCCCGTTGATCGCCACGGGGCCCCAGAGTCTCGCGAGCACGGTCGACCGGGCGCTTTCGGCGCGGGCCGAGGAGGCGCCCGACCGAATCACCGTCTTCCTCACCGAAGACGACGGGGCCGAACGGGATATCACCTACGGCGACCTCTTCCTCGGCGCATCGCAGGTAGCCGCGGGTCTGGCCGCGCGCGGAGTCTCCCGGGGCGACACCGTCGCCTTGATGCTGCCCACCGGCTTCGACTTCCTCCGCGCTTTCCAGGGCATCCTCCTGAACGGCGCGGTCGCCGTTCCCATCTATCCGCCCGTGCGCCTCGATCGACTGGCCGAATATGCCGAACGCCAGGGCGCCATCCTTCGCTCTGCCAGGGTGCGCATCATGATCACCATCGCCCGGGCCAAAGCCATCGCGGTGCTGCTGAAATCGATGGTCCCTTCCCTAAAGGACGTCGTGACCACCGACGAGCTTGCCACCGAGACGGCGCGGCTTCGGATCCCGCCTCAATCCAGACCCGAGGATCCCGCGTTGATCCAGTACACCTCCGGGAGCACGGGCTCACCGAAAGGCGTCCTCCTCACCCATGCCAACCTGATGGCGAACATTCGCGCCATCGGCCTGGGGCTCGAGACCCGTCCGATGGAGATGGGAGTGAGCTGGCTGCCTCTGTATCACGACATGGGCCTGATTGGCAGCTGGCTCTTCACCATGGCCTCGGCCTTTCCCCTCGCTCTGCGGTCTCCGCTCTCTTTTCTGGCCCGCCCCGAGCGCTGGTTCCACGACATTCATCGACGGCGCGGAACCCTCTCGGCCGCGCCGAATTTCGCCTACGAGCTCTGCGTTCGGCGTATACGCGACGAGGACATCGCCGGGATCGACCTCTCCTCGTGGAAATGCGCGCTCAACGGGGCCGAGCCGGTGCGGCCGGAGACCATCGAGCGTTTCGTCCAGAGGTTCTCGAAGTATGGTTTCAGGCGCGAGGCCATGATGCCCGTATTCGGTCTCGCGGAATGCTCGGTGGGACTGGCCATGCCTCCGGTGCAACGCGGACCGAAGTTCGATCGCGTGGACCGCGCCTCATTCGAAGCGGGCCGCGCCGCACGTGCTGCTCCGGGAGATCCGCAGGCGAACGTGTTCGTGTCGTCGGGTCGGGCCTTGCCGGATCACGAACTCAGGGTCGTGAACGAATCCGGCGATTCGGTGGAGGAACGCACGATGGGGCGCCTTCTTTTCCGGGGACCATCGATGACCGCGGGCTACTACCACAACGAAGAGGCGACCACGGCCATCCGGCGGGAAGGCGGTTTCCTCGACAGCGGGGATCTGGCCTACCTCGCGGACGGCGAGCTCTACATCGCCGGCCGGCTGAAGGACCTCATCATCCGCGGGGGGCGCAACCTGGTGGCGGCGGAGATCGAGGAAGCGGCCTCCGAAGTTCAGGGAGTGCGAAAGGGTTGCGTGGCCGCCTTCGGTGTGACCGACGCACGAAGCGGAAGCGAGCACGTGGTCATCGTGGCCGAAACGAGGGCGAAGACCGGCCTGGAGCGTGATGCGATCGAGCGGCAGGTCATCGAGAGCGTCGCCAACGCCATCGGAGGGCCGCCCGACATCGTGAAGCTCGTGGCCCCCGGGTCGGTGCTTAAGACGTCCTCGGGGAAGATTCGCCGCAACGATACGAAAGCGCTGTTTCTCGCGGGCGGCCTGGGGCGGGAGAAGGGCGACTCGCTCGGGACTCGTCTGAAACTTCTTGGCCTGTTCGTGGGAAGTGCTTTGCGCGGGGGCTGGATCCGGCTGGCTCTGCTGTTGCGCGGTGTCCTTCTCTTCGGAACACTTCTTCTCTACGCCCCTCTCGCCTGGGTTCTCCTTTCCTTCCTGAGCCCGCGAGCGGCCCGGCGATTCGAGCGCCTTTCGGCAAGAATCGCGCTGCGGCTGCTGACTCCCCACGCAACGCGGTCGGGCGGGTTGGGCCTCCCACCCGGCCAGGCTGCCCTCCTCGTCTGCAATCATGCGTCGTATCTCGACGTCATCGCCCTCCGGGCCTTGCTCCCAAATGACTTCGTCTTCGTGGCGAAGCGCGAAGCGCTCGCCTATCCCGTGGTTGGCCGTTTCCTGAGGCGCTCGGGGCACATCTGCGTCGAGCGCAAGGACGCGCAGCAAAGCGCGAGCGATGCGTCTCAGGTCACCGCAGCACTTAGACGAGGCGAGCGCGTTCTCGTATTCCCGGAAGGAACCTTCACGCACGCCGACGGTGTGCGCCCCTTCCGCCTCGGGGCCTTCCGCTCGGCGGCCGAAGCCGGGTGCCCGGTGATTCCGCTGGCCCTACGCGGCACCCGCAGAATGCTGCGCGACGGTCAGGTGATCCCCCGGCGAGGAACCCTGTCCCTATGGGTGGGCGAGCCACTTCCCCGCGCAGGCGACTCGTTTCGGGACCTCGTGGCATTGCGAGACCAGACACGAACGATCATTGGATCGGAGTCCGGGGAGGTCATCCTCGAACTGGTGTCTGCGGGCGTGGAGCCATCGTGGTGAACAGCCCGACTACGCTCACCGCATCTCTGGTCGAGCAGTCGTACGAAAAGATCCGCACCTTCCTGCCCGCGACTCGACTCCTCGAGGCGCAGGACGCGCGCGGGCGACCCATCTTTCTGAAGCTTGAGACCGAGCAGCCCACGGGTTCCTTCAAAGTTCGCGGAGCTCTCTCCAACCTTCTTCACCAGCCGGATTCGCCCCAAGGCTTCGTAACCGCCTCCGCGGGAAACCATGGCCTGGGCCTGGCCTGGGCGGTCCAGCACGGTGGGCGGCGCGAACCCGTGTTCATCTTCGTGCCGGGTAGCGCTCCCCAGGCAAAGATCCAGAAGCTCCGAGGCTTCCCCGTCGATTTGCGAGTCGTCGGTCAGACTTTCGACGATGCCGAGCGGGCCGCCCGTGAGCTCGAGCGAAGACAGGGCGCCCGCTTCATCCATCCCTACGACGACCCGTGGACCGCCGCCGGGCAAGGCACGATGGCGATCGAGATCCAGAAGGCTCTCGGTTCGATCGGCACGCTGGTGGTCCCGGTCGGAGGCGGAGGCCTGATCAGCGGCAATGCGGTATGGCTCGCGTCCCGACACCCCGGGGTGAACGTGGTGGCGGTGCAGCCGACGGCTTCACCCGCGCTGTCGGAGTCGATCCGGGTGGATCGGGCCCTGCTCGACTATCCCGCCGAACCCACCCTCGCCGACGGACTCTCGGGCGGCATAGGAGAAATCGTATTCGCTCATCGGAACCTAATCAACGAGATCGTGAATGTCTCCGAAGAGCGCATTCGCGCGGCCATCTTTCACCTGCATCATGCAAACGGCGTTCGCGCCGAAGCCTCGGCCGCCATCACCCGAGCCGCCGTCGACCTTGAAGGGAGCGGGGACTGGCCTCAGCCCATCGTATGCGTAATCACGGGCGGCAACATTGACGATGCCCTGTTCGAAGGGATCATCGCCTGATGATCGGCCGAGGTCGGCCGGCTTCGTCCCTGAGGCCCTACCTTGCCATCGCCGGCCTCAGCACCGCCTTTCTGCTCATGGGCATCCGGACGATCGGAGCCGCGTCTCCCACGACCGACGAGCCCGGTCACTATCGATACGGTCACCGCATCCTGCGGGGCGTAGCCGCGAGATGGGACGACAGCAAGATGCCGATCTCGGCCCTCAACGCTCTTCCCTGTCTCGTCCTGGAGCGGACCGGATCTCCGACTCGCGATGGGGACGAATTCGCCGGGCCCTGCGATTGGACGTTCGCGCGACTTCCGACGCTTCTGGCCGGGCTCGCCCTCGGTCTCGCCATCGCCGCCTGGTCACGAGCCCTTTTCGGATGGTCGGGGGCGCTGGTGTCGTTCGGTCTTTTCGCCTTCGATCCGAGTCTTCTCGCGCACTCGAGCCTGATAACCACCGATGTCTTCGGCGCCTTGTTTCTTCTCGTCTCCCTGCGCGCCTTCGCCAGATGGCTTGAAAGCCCCTCGATCGCGCGCAGCGTCCCTTTGGGCCTGGCCGTGGGTGCGGCGTCCATCTCGAAATACACGGCCGCCTACCTCCCGATCATCTTCCTGGTCGCGTTTCTGGTCTGGGCCCTGGCGGTTCGCCCGGCCAGGAATTCCTCCTCCGGATCGATGCGTGTTTTTGCGGGGGGGAGCGTGGTCGCCGTCTTCACGACTCTGCTGATCATCAACCTCGGCTTCCTGGGCGACGGTTCCTTCGCCTCCCTCAAAGATCAGACGTTCGAAGGCCCGCAGTTCCGCGAACTGCAGAGGCTGCCTCTGCTCGCCGACGTCCCCCTGCCTGTACCTCGACCATTTGTCGAAGGGCTGGATCGAGTCTTCCATCGTGAGCGCCACGGCGGGGGCTCGGGCAATATCTACTTCCTGGGGGAAATTCGGAGCCCCGGGAGTGAAGGATTCATGACGTATTTCCTGGTGATCGGATTCCTGAAGACCCCCATTCCCACCCTCCTCGCTCTCTTCTGGGCGGCCCTGTGCCTGGGACGCCGGGCGCGCGCCTCGTGGAGCGTGGATGAAGTCACGCTGATGTCCACCGTGGTCGTCTTCTCCTTTTACTTCAGCTTTCTCTTCCGCGCCCAGATCGGCTGGCGTCACTTCCTGGTTGTCGTTCCGCCGATGTTCGTCCTGGCCGGTTGCCTCGGCCCTCTCCTCGCCCGATCGCGCGCGCGCCTCTTGACCGCGGTCGTGGGCCTGGGGCTCTCCGCGACGTCACTTCTCAGACACGGAGAGGATCCCCTTTCCTATTTCAACGAGTTCGTCGACCCAAACCTGACCTACCTGATCGCCGCCGATTCGAATCTCGACTGGGGCCAGTCGCGCGGGCGGGTGGAGGCGTATCTGGCCAGCCACCCGGAGGTTCGCAACGCGCCGGCCAAACCGTTCGCGGGGCGACTCCTCGTGGGTGCGAATCAACTCACCGGAGTCGTCACACGGAGACGAATGGAATGGCTGCGGGAATCGGGCCTCAAGCCGACCGGGCACGTGGCCTTTACCCATTTTCTCTTCGATGTGACCGAGGACGAGGCGGCCCGCCTGAGCCCTGGGAAAAGGAGGGACGGCGGCGCCGCCCCATTGAGACGAGGCGGCCAGCCGCCTCCTATACTGTGACCTTTCCAGAAAGAAGAACTCCCCCGAGGAATCGACCATCCGCGGCAGGAAACGTAACCAGCGGCCACCAAGGACAGCATGCGAACCGTCTTTATCACCGGCGCCAACCGAGGCCTCGGCCTTGAATTCGTCAAACAATACGTGGCTCAAGGCGACCTGGTCCATGCCTGCTGCCGAAGGCCCGGCGGCGCCGCCGAACTCAAGGCCCTCGAGAAGGCGAATCGAGACCGCCTTCACGTCCACGCCCTGGACATCACCCGTGGCGAAGCCATTCAGCGACTGGCGGGGGCGCTCTCCGAGACGCCGATCGATATTCTGATCAACAATGCCGGCGTTTTTGGACCCAAGGCGGATCTGGAGAAGGACCCGCGCCAGTCCCTCGGTCATATCGACGAGGAGATCATCGAGAAGGTCATGCGGGTCAACGCTCTGGCTCCCCTCATGCTGGCCCAGGCCTTTGCGGAGAATGTGGCCCGAGGCTCGGTGAAGAAAGTGGTCGCGATTTCGAGCGCGCTTGGATCCATCGCTCAGACCTCGGGGGGGCACTACGCCTACCGGATGAGCAAGGCGGCTCTCAACATGGCGATGGCGACCCTCGCCGGGGATCTGCAGCCTCGCGGCATCAGCGTCCTCGTATTGTGTCCGGGCTGGGTTCAAACTGAAATGGGCGGTCCGAGGGCTCCTGTCACTGCGTCCGCGAGCGTGAATGGGCTGAGACGCCTGATCGAACAGCCGTCGACCCCGGGGGCGGCTCGGTTCCAGCTTTTCGATGGCTCGTCCCTACCCTGGTAGGCCCTCGCTCAACGACCGCCGCGTCGTTGCCGGACCAGGGCCTTGGTCAATTCGCGTGCGAACGCCACCTCGGCAATTCCCGCCTCGCCCAGGACGCCCGCAACCTCCCGCGCATAGTCGGTCAGGAATGCGGCGGTCGCCTTCGGCACCTGATGCATGATTGTCCGCTTGTGCACTCTCCCGTCCTGCATCATGGTGCGCACAAGATCCACGCGACTCGGACTCCACAGCCGGTATCCCTGGGCATTCCTGGGGGGTTCCTGAATTCGTCCCGCATACAGCCAGTTCAACACCGTCTGTTTGCTGACGCCCAACTCACGGGCGACTTCGAGGGTCGTGAAGTACTTCATGCCAGTCCGGGGGGGAGGGTCCAGTTCATTCTGACCATGTTCGAAACGCGCGTCAACCGAATCACTCCCAGGGCGCTTCCTCGCTCAGGCGCAATCGATCGACGGGGTTCCCCTGCGCGAGGTGCGTCTCGTAGATCTCCTGGAGGTCGCTTTCCCCAACCCTGCAGTACCAGACGTTCTCGGGATAGACGGCCGCGGTCACTCCCAGGCTGCAATGTTTGAGGCAGCCGGTCCGGCTGACCAGTACCCGATCCTTGAGACCGCCCGCGCGAATGAGGTCCTTCATCAGACCCACGAACTTCTCCCCGCCTTTCTCGCCGCACGAGCCGCGAGGATGGCCGGGGCCGCGATCGTTCGAACAGATCAGCAGATGGCGAAGAGGGCGAGGCATGGAGATTTCCTGAAGAGCGCGTCTTGGGTCTTAAGACCGCGATCGACTCTCCCCCTTATGCTAAGCGCGCACGCCGCTCGCCCCTGCCCCGGAAACCGACCAACCAAAGCGACTCTCGTATGGCCCTTATCTCCACCGGCGACCTAGCAACCCGACTGGGCGACCCTAAGCTGCGGATTCTCGACGCCCGCTGGTATCTGGACCCCAACAAGAGGGCCATCGACGCCTACAGTGCGGGGCACATCCGCGGGGCCTTCTTCGCCGATCTCGATCACGACTTCGCCGGACCGGGCGGACAGCGCGGCGGGCTGCTGGGCCGGCACCCCTTTCCCTCCTCCGCCCAGGTCCAGAACCTCCTTCGACTCTACGGAATCACCCAGGGCGTGAAGGTGGTCGCGTACGACGACGCCTCGGGGGCGATGGCGGCGCGCGTCTGGTTCGTCTTGAAGGCCAACGGCTTCGACGACTGCGACGTGCTCGATGGCGGAATCACAAAATGGATCGCGGAGGGCCGCGAGATCACCGACCAGCCCCCGTCCATCTCGACCATGACGGATTTCGTGGTGTCGCCTCGCCCGGAACTGGTGCTGGCGAAGGCGGACCTGGTGGCCCGGAAGGACACCGCCCTGGTTCTCGATGCCCGCAGCCCCGAACGCTACCGAGGCGACGCCGAACCCATCGACCCGCGCGCGGGCCACGTCCCGGGCGCGCTCAACGCCCCTTTCACCTTGAACCTCACCGCAGACTCGAATCCGGTGTTCAAGCCGGCGAGCGAATTGCGCGCGCAGTTCGAGTCTCTCGGCGTGAGCGAGGACAAGGAGCCCGTCGTCTATTGCGGTTCGGGAATCACCGCCACCCATAACCTGCTGGCCCTGCACCTGGCCGGATTCAAAGGCCGGTTGTACGCCGGTTCGTGGAGCGAGTGGAGCTCCGACCCCAGCCTGCCCATCGCTACCGGAGACAAGCCGTAGCGTTCCCATCGGTTTCACCACAGGAGTGCCGCCATGCAGAGACTTTTCCTTTCCGCCGTGATCGCCTCGAACGCAGCCGTCGCCACCGCCTCGGACCTGCTCGTATCCCCCGCCTGGCTCAAGGAGAACCTCGCCGAGCCAAAGCTCGTTCTCTTCCACGTCGGGGCCAAACCCGACTTCGATAAGGAACACATCCCGGGCGCCCAACTGGTCTCTCCGCAGGACCTCGCGATACCCCGCGCCGAAGGAGCCCTCCTTCTTCAGCTTCTCCCCGCCGAGGCCCTGCGGGCGAAACTCGAGAGCCTGGGCGTGAGCGACGATTCGCGGGTGGTCGTGTATTTCGGGACCGACGGGATGTCCCCCGCCACCCGGGTCTACTTCAGTCTGGATGCGGCCGGCCTCTCCGAGCGAGCCTCCGTTCTCGATGGCGGCATGCCCGCGTGGAAAGCCGCGGGCGGAGCGGTCACGGACGAGATCAGGGCCAGAGCACCCGGGAAGATCACGGCCAAGGGCCGGCCGGAACTGGTGCTCGCCCTGGAAGACGTGCGCGCCGGCCTGGCCGGCTCCAAGATCGATGTCATCGATGCCCGGCTGCCGGAGTATTTCGACGGCACGAGTCCGGGCTCGATGCCGCGCGCCGGTCACATTCCCGGCGCTCGCAGCATCCCTTTCTCTTCACTGGCCACCGCCGATCTGAGGATGAAACCGGAGGCCGAGGTCGCGGACATCTTCAAGGCCGCGGGGGTGAAGCCGGGAGACACCGTGGTGAGCTACTGCCACATCGGCCAGCAGGCGACGATGGTCTACTTCGCGGCCCGGCGCCTCGGCTTCAACGCGAAGGTTTACGACGGTTCGTGGGACGAGTGGAGCCGCAAAGAGGAACTTCCCGTCGAGACGAAGCCGGTCAAGTGACCGAAGAGACGGAAGCCTCTCCTTCGTCACAAGGGGCGGCTACGATCCAGCCCTTGATGAATCCCCCCACCAACGCCGCTCCCGCCTCGACCAAGCTCGAGGCCAAGCATCTCTACCGCCGTCTCGACGCCCTCTTTCGCTCCATCGAAAAAGCCCGGACCCCCAGGCGACTGGTCGAGGGTTTCCTCGAGGGCGTCTTTAGCGAACTCGCGGAGCCGCTCCGGTTTCGTTCCGCTTTGCTCTACATGGAAAGACCCTCGGGCTTTCGACTTTCCAAGCAGATGGGCGAACCGCAGAAGGACGCCTTCGATACCCTCGCCGCGGAGGGGGAGCCGCTCTCCTTCGTCCTGCAGCATCGGGTTTTTCTATACGCCGACCCCGTCACTCTGTCCGCGGCCCGGCCCTATGGGTTGGCGCCGGCATTTGCCGCCTGCGTGGTGGGTCGCCGGCCGAGGCGATACGTCTACGTCTTTGCTCTCGGTGATGGATTCCAGGCCGAGGAAATCGATTTCACCCTCAACACCCTGAGGGCCTCGCTCTCCTCGCGCCTCATGGAGGAGCGCCTGCAGGGCGGTCTGCGCGAAGCCGCCGAGATTCAGTCCAGCCTCCTGCCCGATGTCGCCCCCTCATTTCCTCCCTTCGAGATGGCGCAGCGTTCTCATCCCGCCGAAGAGGTGGGCGGCGATTTCTTCGACTATCGCAATGTTCTTGCCCAGGAGATCCTGGGCATCGCCATCGGCGACGCCTCGGGGCATGGCCTGCCCGCGGCTCTTCTGGTCCGGGATGTCGTGATTGGACTCCGGATGGGACTCGAGAAGGACCTCCGCATCGCCTCCGTTTTCCAGAGACTGAACCGGGTCATCCACGAGAGCACCTTGTCCAGCAAGTTCATTTCCGTCGTCTACGCCGAACTCGAGAAGGACGGCACCCTGACGTATGTGAACGCAGGCCATCCCAGTCCCCTTCTGATCTCGAAGACATCTCTGGAGCGCCTGAGTGTCGGCGGCACGGTCATCGGGCCGCTTCCGGAGGTCCGATTCAAGCGAGGCCTCGCCATCCTGGCCCCCGATGCGGCTCTGGTGATGTGTACCGACGGGATCATCGAAAGGCGCAACGCCGCGGATGAGTTCTACGGAGAGAGCCGCCTCATCGAAACGGTGCGCCGGAACCTGGGCCGGCCGGCCCAGGACATTCTCACCGCCGTGTTCAAGGAGTGCGAGGCCTTCGGCGGGCCCCGCCCGTTCGAGGACGACGCCACCCTGGTGATCGTCAAGCGCGCGACGTAGTCGCATCCTCCCCACCTTGAAACTTCCGCTCTCCGCCGTCGTCGTTCTGCTCATCTACATCGTGGCCATAACGGCCTTCGGCACGTGGCTCGGACGGCGTCACAGCGGCGGGGTCCGGGGCTATTTCCTCGGGGGCAAGAGCGTGCCCTGGTGGGCCATCGCCTCCTGCATCGTGGCCACCGAGACCAGCACGCTCACCTTCATCGGCGTGCCCGGCATGGCGTACACCGGGAACTTCACGTTCCTTCAACTGGTGCTCGGGTACGTCATCGGGCGGCTGGTCGTCTCCTTCTTCTTTCTGCCCGCCTATTTCCGCGGCGAGATCTTCACCTCCTACGAGATACTGCAGAAGCGCTTCGGGGGCGCGGTCCGCGCGACCTCTTCGGGAATCTTCCTGCTCTCGCGCACCCTCGGCGACGGCATCCGGCTTCACGCGGCCGCCCTCGTCCTCTCGGTGGCCGCGGGGATCAACGAATGGTGGTGCATCCTCGCCCTGGGCCTGGCCATGATTCTCTACACCGAGGAAGGCGGAGTGATGGCCACCATCTGGACCGACGCCATTCAGATGCTGGTGTACCTTTTCGGCGCGGTCATCTGCTTCGTGGCGGTCGCGCATGCGCTCCCCGGGGGAATGATGGGAGCCTTCGAGAGGGCCGCGACTGCGGGCAAACTGACCTTCCTGAACTCCTCGTTCGACATCCACGAGCCCTTCACGCTGTGGGCCGGCGTGATCGGGGGCATGTTCCTGACCATCGCCACCCATGGGACCGATCACTATCTCGTGCAGCGGTTCCTTGTGGCCAGGTCCCAGAAAGATGCGCAGACGGGTTTGATCCTCTCTGGGTTCCTGGTCTTCGCTCAGTTCGCCCTCTTTCTGTCCCTCGGGATACTGCTCTGGGCCTTCTATGACGGACGCCCGTTCGCTCGGGCCGACGAAATCCTGCCCACGTTCGTCGCGAACGAACTGCCCGGAGTCTTCACCGGTCTGATCCTGGCCGCAATCGTCGCGGCGGCTTTGTCACCCTCGCTCAATTCGATGGCCTCGGCGACGCTGCGCGACTTCTACGTCCCGTACATCGATCCCGGCGCCACCGAAGAGAAACAGCTTCGGCTGGCCAAGCGCTTCACCGTGTTCTGGGGCTTCCTGCAGATCGGCGTCGCCGGGCTGGCGCGCAACGTGGAGTCGGCTCTGCAGGCGGGCCTGGCCGCCCTCGGTTACGCGTCCGGACCGACGGTCGGAGCGTTCGCCCTTGGCCTTTTCACGACGGGAGCCAACACCAAGGGCGCCATGATCGGGATGCTGTCGGGTCTGCTCGGGAGTCTTGCCGTTGGCCTTCTCTCTCCGCAGATCTTCGGCGTCCCCGGGGTGGCCTGGACGTGGAACGTATTTGTGGGCGCCGTCCTCACCTTCGTCGTGGGAATGGCGGTCAGTTCTCTCACCCGCGAACGAACGACCTCGGCGGGTCGTCTGGCCGAATAAGGCGGTCAGTAGAGAAGGGACGGGGCCCGCGACTTCCGGAACTGCCCAATCGCCGCCGCATCCGCGGCCACAATGGCGCCCACGGAATCTCCCCGATCGATGGCGGAGCGCAGGACGCGGGTGCCCACCAGACGGTCGAAGCCGCTGCCGTCGCGCAGCCAGGCGAATTCCCGGTGGCGGTTCCTCATTTCGACCAGAAGGGTGACACCCAGCCGATAAGGTTCGGCCGCCTGGGCGTCGCTCACCCGGATGGCAAGCCCCTGGCACAAGACGTCGAGATGCTTCGGATTCGGCGCGGACGGCGAGGAACGGGGCGTGAAAGTCGTAGGTTCGAATCGGAACCCGGGAACGCGGACGGCTCGAGCCATTTCGGCGGCCTTCAGCCAGGGAGCGCCGATCCTGAGAAACGGGGCCTCCGTTCCCCGGCCCTCGGTCGCGGTGGTTCCCTCGAGAAGACAGGTCCCGGGATACGCGAGGCACGCATCCGCCGATCGCAGGTTTGGAGAAGGGTTCACCCAGGGAAGGCCGGTATCGACCCAGGTCATCCCTCGCGACCATCCGCCCAGAGGAACGGCGCTCAGGTCCGCCTTCTTCGCGCGGCTCGCATTCACCACACGTGCGATTTCGGCCATGGTCAATCCATGGATCAGGGGACCCGGCGTCATATTGAGCAGGGTGCGCGGCACTTCGCTCTCCGATCCCGCGGGCGGACCTTCGACCCGCCGGCCGCCGATCGGATTCGGCCGGTCGAGGACGACCATCGGCACGCCCGCGTCCGCACAGGCTTCGAGGCATTGGATCATGGTCGCGGCAAACGTGTAGAAACGGACGCCTGCATCCTGCAGGTCGACCGCAAGGGCGTCCAGACCGTCGAGATCTTCCGGAAGCGGCCTGCTCTTCTTCCCATACAGACTGATCACGGGCAGGCCGGACGACGCGTCCATCGCATCGCCTACCGTCTCGCCCGCCGCGGCCAGACCCCGGAAGCCGTGCTCGGCGCCGAAGAGTCTCACCAGCCTCACCCCGCTCCCGGCCAGGGCGTCGATGGCATGCCGTCCGTCCGCGGTGAGGGACGCGGCGTGAACCAGGAGTCCGACCCGCTTGCCCTTGAGGGGCTCGCCCTTCGCTTCCACCACGCGGTCCAGACCGGTCAGCACACGGGTTGGTGAGGCGGCGCGACCAAGCGATGGAACGAGTACGGAAGTCGCGAGAAATGTCCGTCGGCTCGGTCTTCGAGGATCCATCATCACGCCAAGACTAATCGGAACCGCGGCGATTCACCGATCTCCACGGCCAGACAGGTAACCTTCGGCTTCTGTGATCTCACCAGACGTCGCCGCGGCCGTAAACCGGCTCGAACACGATGGCGTGCTCGCGCCCGAACAGGCCCGA
>JANODX010000142.1:0-5126 GCA_031412915.1 Vicinamibacteria bacterium
CGCTGGGCGTCGAATGGTTCTTCGATGTGGGCGGGGCGATGATGAGCCACCGTGGCGGGCTGCAGCGATCCGACACGGTGTGGCGGGCGCTCGGCAGGGCCAGCGCGCTGAAGGGTCGCTTTCCCGATGTGCCGTTGGTGCTGCTCACCACCGCCCTTGCGAAGCGGCCGGGCGATGGCGATAGTGCGTTGAGGGCGGCGGGCCCGGCCGCGCTGTTCGACGTCGTTGACGTGTTGTCCGACGATGGTGTCGAACGGCTCGCCCGCTACGCCAAGGGCGGCCACCGTCCCGGGCCGAGGCCCGGCTTCTGGACCACCGATTCCTGGCTTCGCGGCACCTGTTGCGCGACCTGGTTCAGCAGCGATTTGGGGCATGGCTGAAGCCGGTGAATCAGAACTTCGCCCGGGAAGGCGTGCTCTATCTCTTCGCGCTGCGCCTGGTCCCGCTGTTCCCTTTCTTCATGATCAACACCCTGATGGGATTGACCCCGTTGCGCACGGGCCCGTACTACCTGATGAGCCAGGTGGGCATGATCCCCGGGACGCTCGCCTACGTGAACGCAGGGACCCAACTCGCCCGCATCGAAAGCCTTCGCGATGTCTTGTCCCCCTCCGTCCTCGGATCATTCTTCGTGTTGGCGGCTCTTCCCTTCGCCGGGCGCGCCGTCGTGGCCGCTCTGCGCCGCCGTCGCCTCTATGCGCGCTTTAAGCGCCCCGTCCGGTATGACAACAACCTGGTGGTGATCGGCGCTGGCGCCGCCGGTCTGGTCTCTTCGTACATCGCGGCCGCGGTCAAGGCCAAGGTGACCCTGATCGAGGCGGAGAAGATGGGGGGCGACTGCCTCAACTATGGCTGTGTGCCGAGCAAGGCGCTCATCAAGTCGGCCCGCGCCGCCCACACCATGCGCCATGCCGACCGCTACGGCCTCACCCCCGCCGAGCCGGTCATCGATTTCCCCGCCGTGATGCGGCGCATTCGCGAGATCATCCGAACCATCGAGCCCCACGACAGCGTCCTCCGTTACCAGGGCCTGGGCGTCGATGTCCTTCAAGGCTACGCGCGGATCGTGGATCCCTGGACCGTCGAGGTGGCCTTGAACGGCGGCGGCACGAAGCGTCTGACCACGCGCAGCATCGTGATCGCGGCGGGGGCGCGGCCGATTGTTCCGAAGCTGCCCGGCCTTGACGATGTGGGCTATGTCACGAGCGACACCCTCTGGGACGAGTTCTCGAAACTCGATGTCATCCCGGCACGCCTGGTGGTGCTGGGCGGGGGCCCAATTGGCTGCGAGCTGACCCAGGCCTTCGCGCGTCTGGGAGTCCAAGTGACCCAGGTGCACAACGGTCCGCGCCTGTTGCCGCGCGAGGACGACGAGGTCTCCCGCGAGGTTGAGACCGCACTGCAAAACGATGGCGCCCTGATCAAGACGTCCCACGAGGCGGTGAGGTGCGAACGCGAGGGCGACCGGAAGTTCATCGTGCTGGTCCCGGTCTCGGGCGGAGAGATCAGGGTCGAGTTCGATCGGCTCATCCTGGCCGTGGGTCGCTCGGCCCGGCTCGCAGGCTACGGCCTGGAGGATCTGGGCATCGAGACCTCCCGCACGGTGGTGACCAACGAATATCTCGAAACCCTTTTTCCCAACATCTTCGCGGCGGGCGACGTCGCGGGGCCGTATCAATTCACCCACACCGCCGCGCATCAGGCCTGGTACGCGTCGGTCAATGCGCTCTTCGGCCACCTCCGGCGATTCAAGGTCGACTACCGCACCATCCCCTGGACCACCTTTGTCGATCCCGAGGTTGCGCGCGTGGGGCTTTCCGAGAATGAAGCGCGGGAGCAGGGCATCCCGTTCGAGGTCACGCGGTACAAGCTCGAGGAACTCGACCGGGCCATCACGGATGGCGCGACCGCCGGTTTCGTCAAGGTGCTTACCGCCCCGGGAAAGGACCGGATCCTCGGAGTCACGATCGTGGGGGAACACGGAGGCGATCTGCTGGCCGAGTTCATTCTGGCTATGAAGCATGGTCTCGGTCTCAACAAGATCCTGTCCACTATCCACACCTATCCGACGCTTTCGGAAGCGAACAAGTACGCGGCCGGCGAATGGCGTCGGGCCCACGCGCCCCAGGCCGTTCTCTCCTGGTTGAAGAAGTACCACGCCTGGCGGAGACAATAGTGATGAGCCGGAAGGCCCGAATGCCCCCGAAACCTGGGCTCTCGAGCGAAGAACCAGACGGGAACGCTAAGGTAGCGGGTGCGTCCGCATGTCTTGACGGGCAGGTAACCCCAGGGATCGGGGTTGCATCCAAATAGCTGGAGACTCCATATGATCAGATCCGCCCGGTTCTTACTGTTCCTGGTCGCCTTCGCGGCGGTGGCCGCGTGCGGAGGGAGTTCGGGCCCCGCTTCGCCCACGACCCCGAGCGCGGTGACTGCTTCCACCCCAACCCCGATCGCCTCCACCCCAACCCCGGCGCCGACACCGGCACCCACGCCCCAGGCGATTCCCACTCCGACACCCGCTCCGCCCACTCCGACGACTCTGCGCCGGGCCTCCCTGTCCGGCGCCGCGGGCCACCAGGCGTCAGGCGCCGTCGCGATCGTCCGTACCGGTTCGTCGGTCGATCTGGTTTTCCAGTCGGATTTCAAAATCGACGGAGGCGTGAGCGACGTCATCCTCTCGACCCGTCCGGATTCCATGGATGGCGGAATGAACCTGGGCGAGCTTCGGGCGCTCACCGGGGGGCAGTCCTACTCCATGCGCAATGATGGATCGGACTTCAGATACGTGATTCTGTGGTGTCGGCCATTCCGCGTGGTCATTGGATTCGGAGAACTCCGCTGAGCCGCTGGCTGGGAATCAGGCCCGTCGCCCTGGTCGCGCTTTTTGGGCTACTGCTCGCCGCGGGCCCGACCGAGGCGCAGGAGAGGAAGGTCGGGCTCTACGCTGGCTACACCTTCCTCAAGGCGGAGGACGGCAACCTGAACGGCCTGCGACTCTCTCCCGAGTATCGGCTGAATCGGCTTGTCTCGGTGGTGGGTGATCTTTCGGCGGAATGGGGCAGCTTCTCTTCCACCGATACGACGCTTCTTTCCGGCCTCGGCGGGTTGCGCTTCGGTTTCGGAGCGGGCACGACCCGATTGTTCGTTCACGCCCTCGCGGGCGCGGTGCGGGTCTCGTCGTCCGACCAGTCTTCTGCAGGCATCACCTTCTCGGCGGCTGCCACGGGTCTGGGGCTCGATGGCGGAGGCGGCGTCGAGTTCACGATGGGGCCGTCGGTCAAGATGCGTCTCGGCGCCGACTACCTGCGGCGAAGGGTGAACGCCGCCGGCCTCATCCTGACCGCGAATGACTTCCGCGCGACCGTGGGACTTGTTTTCTAGCCCGACCCGCGGGCTCGGGAGGCGCCTCGGCCTTCTGCTTGCGATTCTGCCTCAAGTCGCCGGTTGCCGGCAGGCTCGTCCTCCGCAAGAAACCGTCCGGGCGTCGTGGGCCGAAGTGGAGAAGGAGGCCAGGGGTCAGACGGTCACGTGGATGATGTGGAAGGGCGACCCGCTGATCAATGCCTACGTTCAGGGGTTCGTGGCCCCCCGCCTGCGCGATCAGTATGGGGTGACGCTCCAAACGGTGAGCGGCCACGGCAATCGGATCGTATCGGCTCTGATGACGGAGCGAGAGGCCGGGAAGAAGGAGAGCGAGTTCGACCTGGTCTGGATCAACGGGGAATCGTTCTACCAGCTGCGACAGATCGGCGCGCTCCATGGCCCATTCACCGCTGAGCTCCCCAATTTCCGTCTCATCGACATGGACAATCCATTCATCGCCAGGGATTTCCAGCAGCCGATCGACGGATACGAGTGCCCCTGGGGCAATGTTCAGCTGACGCTCATCTACCACTCTGACCGGGTCAAGGATCCCCCTCGCACTCGTGAGGCTCTGGCCGCCTGGGTCAGGCGGAATCCCGGCCGGTTCACCTTCGATACGTCATTTACGGGGATGACGCTTCTGAAGTCCTGGCTCATCGCCATGGCCGGGGGTAAAGACTCTCTGGACGGCCCCTTCGACGAAGGGAAGTACGCTCGATACTCGGCGGAGCTGTGGACGTACCTGAAAGACATCAAGCCCTATCTCTGGCGGCGGGGCGAGACGTATCCGCCCGGGGTCTCCGAACTGCATCAGTTATTCGCGAGCGGCGAGATCGACTTCACCATGAGTAACAATGACGGCGAAGTGGACAACAAGATTCTTCAAGGCGTGCTTCCCGAGTCCTCGCGAGCCTACGTGTTCGACGATGGCACCATCCAGAACTCGCACTATCTGGGCATTGTGGCCCATGCCCGCCATAGGGCAGGCGCCCTGGTGGCCGTCAATTTCCTGATCTCTGCGGAGGCGCAGTACGAGAAGATGAAACCCTCGGTGTGGGGCGATGGCACGGT
The DNA here is from genome assembly GCA_031412915.1 of Vicinamibacteria bacterium. Lineage (GTDB taxonomy): Bacteria > Acidobacteriota > Vicinamibacteria > Fen-336 > JAGNNV01 > JAGNNV01. The sequence continues at coordinate 4,438 of JANODX010000142.1, forward strand.
TCTCAACCAGGACCGGCTTCCCACCGAATGGCGGGCGAAATTTCATGACATTCCCGGTCGCCGGTTCGCGCCCGCCCGGGCGGACCTCAAGAACATGGCGCTTCCGGAATTGGCGCCCCAGTACATGATTCGCATCTCCGATGACTTCCGCAAGCATGTCCTCCCGTAGCCTCGACCGGATCGCCGTCTTCCTGTTCGTCCTGCTGGTGCTCGCCCCCGTGGCCCTGAGCCTCGTCTACGCGGCCCTCTACGGAGCGGGTCTGGTCGGCCTGTTCGCGTCGGGCGTCACCGTCTCGTATTGGCGAAAGGTCATCGAAGCCGCCGAAACCTGGGCTTCCCTGGGCCTGAGTGTTTCGGTTTCCGGCGCGGTGGTGATTCTGGCCACCGCGATTGCCCTGCCCCTCTCCCTCGCGTTCCGAAAGCGGTTGCAGGCGGGATATCTCGCCTACGCCCTGACCCTTCCCCTTGCCATTCCCGGCACGGTGGCCGGCCTGCTGGGCATGCAGCTTCTGGGTGGCGCGGGACTGGTCTCGCGGATCTGCTTTCATCTTGGGCTGAGCGGGGGGGTCGCCGACTTTCCGCCGCTGATCCACGATCGATGGGCGATTGGAATTGTTATCACCCACGTGTTCCTTGCCGTCCCCTTCTTCGTCTTCCTCTTCGCCGAGATCCATGCGAGTGAGCGCATC
>JANODX010000143.1:0-34847 GCA_031412915.1 Vicinamibacteria bacterium
GCCAGATCATGCAGGCGGCGGCGCTGCTCAAGCAACGCGCCAAGCCGACCGACCAGGCGATCGACGACGCGATGATGGGCAACCTGTGCCGGTGCGGGACGTACCAGCGCATTCGGCAGGCCATCAAGCAGGCGGCGGGGATCCAGTCATGATCGCCGTCGAAGCGGCCTCGCGCCGCAGTTTCCTCCAGCAGGCCTTTACCGCGGGGGCGTTCATCATCTCGGCCCCCCTGGGCCCGCTCGACGCGTTCGCGGGACCCGACGCCGTGCCGGGCACGTTACCCGCGTGGATGCCCGGCGTCTACCTCGGCATCGAGCCCAATGGCGCGGTCAAGATCGTCGCCCACCGGTCGGAGATGGGCACGGGCTCGCGCACGTGCCTCCCCATGATCGTGGCCGACGAACTGGAAGCCGACTGGGCGCGGGTCACCGTGATCCAGGCGCTGGGCGACAAAAAGTACGGCGATCAGAACACCGACGGATCATGCTCGGTCAAGGACTTCTACGAGGCCATGCGCACCGCGGGGGCGACGGCGCGCACCATGCTCGAACAGGCGGCGGCGGCACGATGGAACGTGGCGCCCTCGGAGTGCAGGGGCGAGGGGCACGTGGTGATCCATGCCTCGTCCGGCCGGCGACTTCCCTACGGCGAACTGGTTGCTGCCGCTGCCGCATTGCCCGTGCCCGCGCCCGCCTCCCTCCGCTTCAAGTCCGCGGCGGAGTTCAAGTACATCGGCAAGGACATTCCCATGGTCGACCGCCACGACCTCGTGACCGGTAAGGCCGTGTTCGGCATCGATGCCCGCATGCCGGGGATGGTGTACGCCGCGATCGAGCGACCCCCCGTCATGGGACAGGCGGTGGCGTCGATCGACGACACCGCTGCGCGCCGGGTTCCTGGAGTGTCGCAGGTGGTGCGGCTCGATTCACCGGCGCCGCCGTATGTGTTCAAGGCCATCGGCGGGGCGGCAGTCATCGCCAACAGCACCTGGGCGGCGCTCCAGGGACGCCGGGCGCTCAAGGTCGCGTGGACCGCCAGTCCGCATGAAAGCTACGACTCCACCACGTACCGTGCGCAGTTGATCGCCACGGTCGCGAAACCGCAGAAGGTCGAACGGAACGTCGGCGAGGTGGAGGCGGAGTTCGCCAGGGGCGGCAAGTCGCTCGAGGCGACCTATACGACGCCGCTCATTGCCCACGCACCGATGGAGCCGCCGGCCGCCGTGGCGGAGTTCAAGGACGGCAAAGTGGTGACCTGGGCGGCCACCCAGAATCCGCAGGCCGTGCAGGACGCGGTCGCCGCGGCGCTCGGGATCAAGAAGGAGGATGTCCAGTGCCACGTGACCCTGCTCGGCGGAGGCTTCGGACGCAAGTCGAAGCCCGACTACGTCGTCGAGGCGGCGCTGCTCTCGCGCCAGGTCGGCAAGCCGGTGAAGATCGTCTGGACGCGTGAAGACGACATCCACTTCGACTACTTCCACGGCCCTTCGGCCATGCACCTGAAGGCGTCGGTCGATGCGAAGGGGAAGCCGACGGCCTGGCTGCAGCGCACGGCCTTCCCACCCATCGACTCGCTGTTCGAGGCGGGCGCGAAGTACGGAAGCGGCCAGACCGCGATGGGCTTCACCGACATCCCCTACCTCGTCCCCAATCTGCGCGTCGAGAACGGCCCGGCCGAGGCGCACACGCGCATCGGGTGGCTTCGCTCGGTCGGACACGTCCACCACGCATTCGCCGTGCAGTCGTTCACCGACGAGCTCGCGGCCGCGGCCGGACGCGACCGCGTCGAGTACCTGCTCGACTTGATCGGGCCGGCGCGCACCCTCGATCTGGGCAAGGAGGGAGTCACGCCGGCACCCGCCGGCGATTCAAAACACCCGTTCGACACGGGGCGGCTGCGGAACGTCATCCAACTCGCGGCCGACCGGTCCGGTTGGGCCTCGCGCAAGCCGTCTAAGGGCCGCGCCCTCGGGATCGCCGCGCACTACAGCTTCTATTGCTACGTCGCCGTCGTCGTCGACCTCGAGGTCGCGGCGGGCGGCGAGGTGAAGATCCACCAGGTCGACATGGCGCTCGACACCGGACGCGTGATCAATCCCGACCGCGTGCGGGCACAGTTCGAGGGGGCGGCGGTGTTCGGGACCAGCCTCACCCTGATGAGCGAACTGACCGCGAAGGCCGGCCGCGTCGAGCAGTCGAACTTCGACGGCTACGAAGTCGCGCGTATGAACGATGGCCCGTTCAACACGCGCGTGCACATCGTCGCGAGCGACGCGCCGCCGGCCGGCGTGGGCGAGCCGGGGGTTCCGCCGATGGCGCCCGCCATCTGCAACGCGATCTTCGCCGCCACCGGCAAACGGGTGCGCGATCTGCCCGTCCGCCGGCTCGCGTGAACGCGCATGCGTGAAGCGTCCGCGTCTGGGTCCCTGGCCGGGGGCTCCTCGCGCCCCCTGGCTCCCTGACTCCTGCGCGGGCCCTTCGTGTAAATCATGCCGGCAATCAGCAACCGGCCCATGTAACCGGTCGCCGGGTACACGATGCCCACCATCCTGACGAACCCCCAACCCGAACCCTGGCTCCGCGGCCCCATCGCGGGAATTCCAGCACTGCTTCAGCCGATCGCCCACGCCTTCATCGCGGCGCGTGAAGACATCGAACGGGCGGTGACCGGACTGACTCCGGACGAACTATGGACACAACCGGGCGGCGTTGCTTCTCCGGGCTTTCATCTTGCGCATCTGGCCGGCAGCACGGACCGGCTTCTGACCTATGCGCGGGGCGAGGCGCTCTCGCCGGTCCAGCGCGAGGCTCTCGGCCGCGAACGCGCGAGCGGTGACACATGTCCTCCGGCGGAAGAACTGGTCGCCGCCTTCAACGCCGTGATCCGCCGCGGTCTTGAAATGCTCGAGGCCACGGACGAAGGGAGCTTGATGGAGCCTCGTGTGGTCGGGCGCGCGCAATCGCCTTCGACCGTTCTGGGTCTGTTGTCCCATGCGGCCGAGCACGCGGCCCGGCACGTCGGTCAGGTCGTGACGACGGCGAAGCTGATTCGCGGGCTGAGGACACAGACGCCGGCATGAGGCAGGCGCGGTTCGAGTCGGTTGCGGGGATCATCCGCAATAGCGCGAAGAGTGGCGCCGCCGCTGATCACTGTCTGGCGGCGATGGTGGCCGCGACCACGACCGCGACACCCGAGAAGGAGGTCAGGCCATGAGCGAGAGGTTCGAAACCGGGACGCCGGCAAGAGGCGCGCACATCGTCGAAGAATTGCGCCGGTTACATGCGGAGAGCGAGACGTATCTGCGCTCGCTGCCCGCGAACGTCTTCGTTCAGCCCCAGGGCACGAAGTGGTCGCCCGCCGACCACGTCCGGCATCTCTCGAAGTCCGTGCGGCCGCTGTCCATAGCCCTCGGCCTGCCGCGGTTCATCCTGCGGCTGCGCTTCGGCCGCGGGTCCTCCGCATCGCGCTCCTTCACCGCCGTACGCGAGACGTACCTCGCGCGCCTCGCCGCGGGCGCCACCGCGGGCCGTTTCGCGCCCTCGGCGCAGCCGCTTCCTGCCGATGCCGAGGCCTACCGCGAGAGGATCATTGCATCCTGGCGCGCCGCGGATGGGGAGTTGCAGTCGCGGATCGGTCCGTGGGACGAAACGGCCCTCGACCGGTATCGCCTGCCCCATCCGGCCCTTGGCCGGCTGACCGTGCGCGAGATGCTGTTCTTCACGCTGTACCACAACGCGCACCACCTCAACCTGATCGCGCGCCGGGTGGGATGATGCTGCGGCCCCGGCAAACGCCGCTGGTCGCGGTCCGGCTTGGCTTTCGGCGTCACCACGCGCACCGCAGGCTGCGGGTTCAGGCCGCACTCAGTCGTCCGTCCGCGACCAATCGCACGAAGTCCGTTTCCGTGACTATTCCGACGAGTTTCCCGCCCAGGACGACCGGCAAGCAGCCGATCTTGCGTTCGATCATGACGCGCGCCGCCTCGGCGACTGACGTGTCGGGCGTAACCGTGTGGATCTCCGCTGACATGGCCTCCTTTACGGCCACCTGGCGCAGCATCGCGTCCTCCGCCCGACCGCCGAAACCGAGCGCCCGCAGCAGCGCTCCGCGAAACAGGTCACGCTGACTGACGACCGCGCACACCATGCCCTCGGCGTCGAGGACGGGCAGGTGCCGGATACGCGACTGCTTCATCAGCGTGTCGGCGACGGCGAGCTGTTCGTTGCGACCCACGGTTTGAACCTCGTGGGTCATGATGTCCTTGACTTGGAGGGGTGGCTTCGCCATGGTCCCATTCTCCGCGATTCGGGAGGGAAGGCTGAAGTTGGCAACGCGGGCCGAAAATAGGAGCCCCTTTGGGTGTGCTGAAGACGGCGCCCGCGAGGCCAGGCGCGTGACGAACGGAATTCCCGGGGCGAGGGCCCGCGCGCGACGCGTCGCGCCCGAGTTGATGATCACGCTCGGCATCCTGGCGTTCAGCCTCTTCGCGCTGCTCAGTACCGCGAGACGCGCGCTCTTCTTCCCGGACAACTTCGCCCTGAATCTCGCCACGAGCCTGGGAGATCCGCGCGTCGCATCCTTCGTCGCGGATCGCGTGACCGACGCGATCCTCAAGGAAGAGCCCGACCTCACCGCCTTCCGCCCGCTGATCCTGGCCACCGCCGAGGACGCGGTCGCCTCGCCCCCTTTCCAGGCGCTGGTGCGCGGCGCCGCGCGCGCCGCCCACGCGAGCCTCTTCTCCGAGGGCGGCCGAACCGTGATCGTCTCGATCCCCGACGTCGGCGTGCTGGTGAGGAGCGCGCTTCTCAAAGCCAACCCCTCCCTGGCCGCGAAGGTCCCCGAGCGCGCGCGAGGTGCTTTGGCTTCGATTGGTCAAAGGCGCTCCGATCAGTTCATCATTCGCCCGTGGCAGGCGGCGCGCCGCTCGCTGTGGCTGGCGGGGGCATTGCTGCTCTCCGGCCTGCTCCTTACTCTCTCCGGCGTGCTTCTCGCGTTCGATCGCCGCGTGGCGCTGGTCCGCTTCGGCCTCGATCTGCTGGTGGCCGGGTTCGTGTTCATGCTGCTGGTCCCCGGAGGCCGGGCGGTCGTGGGCCTCATCCCACAAACCACGCTGGCGCGCGAGGCCGCCGCGTTTACGGAGAGCGGCCTGGAGGCACTCGTCTACAAAGGCCCGGCCGGCCCGCCGTGGCCGACCCTGCGCGAAATGATCGACACGCGCGAGCGCGTTCTGGTCACGATCGAATCAGGTCGCCCGGGGTTTCCCTGGATCCGTCCCGCCTTCGAAGTGATGCAGGAGACCCTGTATAAGTTCAACACCCCCTCCGAACTCTCGTGCGCCCCGAAGCGGGGCGGGACGAGCGGGTCGCTCTTCCTGATGAACAACTGGGTCGACACCACGCCCGCGCCGAAACCGAGCAACGCGAAGATCGTGAACGGTTACGAGGCGCTTCTCACTCGCGCGAAGGAGTGCCGGGCCGCCCGCGGCCGGTGGCCGAATCTGGTGGCCGTGGATTTCTACCGGACCGGAGATCTGTTTCGCGCGGTGCGGAAGCTGAATGACGAGGCGGCGCCTGCGGGCAACTGAGCGGCGCGATTTTCGCGGAGAGCCTCCCTGATCTTTGACTCTGATGGGCCGGTCGCTATGATGGCCGCCCGACCCGAATGAGAACGGAAGCCGACTATCTGGAGCAACTCCAGAACCTTCTGGCCGCTCCCACCCACGGGATGAGTTGGGCGGCCCGGGCATCTGCCGCCCGGCGCCTCATAGACGTCGCGGCGGACGGCGGTCCCGAGCGCGCGCCCACGGTGAGGTTCGTGCCTTTCATGCCGGGCCGCCGCCCGGAGCTCGAGGCGCGGCATCCTGGCCTGGGGTCGAGCGACCACGCCGCCATGCTCCTGGGGGGTGCTTCGGCCACGAACCGGGCCTACCTGCTCTACGAGGTCAAGAACGTCGCCGATCGTCCGGACGCCGACCGGTTTCGCCTCGATCTGACCCTCTTCGTGGGAGACCAGAACGGGGAGGAGGCGCCCACGCCGCTTCCGGGGTGGGTGGAACGAGAGGTGAAGCCCTGCACATTCGAAGAGGCCGGCGAGCGCGTCTTCGTGGCGGAAGCTTCCGGCCTCGAGGGAAGGCGCGTGCTCGCCCTGGAGACGGAACGGGACCTGGTGCCGGCGGCCGCTTCGGGCTCGGGCCCGTTGCTCCCCGCGAACGGGCACGACGCGTACGCCTTCGCGCGGCTCTTCATGGAGAACGTCCGTTGTGAACTCAGGCTCCGGCGGGACGACGAGGTGGTGTCCGCCACCACCGCCTCCATCGAGGTCTGCGACACCTCACGGATGGGCTCGCTCTACCAGCGGGTGGTGGACAAGATCGTGCGCCCGGACACCGAGCGTCAGTTCCAGGAAAAAGGGATTGCCGGCGCCGACCACGCCTTCCACCCCTGGTTTCCCGTGCTGCTCATCGGCGCCGACAAGGCCGCGCTCTATACACGCGCGCTCGTCGAGGACATCGTCCACAAGCACGGCCACCTGACCGATCCGCGTTGGCTCCTGCGGGTGGGGGTGTACCTCGAGTTCCTGACCTGCCTGGGGATCTTCGAGGCGGTGAAGGACTCCCTGGGCGACGTGCTCACGCCCGCGGAGCGCGAGGTGTTCGAGAGCTCGCCCGCCTTCGCCCAGCTTCGGGAGCGCATCGACCCCCGGGCGTGGAAGCGGGTCTGGAAGCTCCGAGAGATGGTCTTTCACAAGGTCGGCATTCCCCAGACGGGTCCGGTCTCGGCCGCCAACCTGTTGCAGAAGCGGGAAACCACCCTGGCCTTCCTGGAAACCCATCATCACGACCTCAAGCACGCCATCGAGCTCGCCGGACCCAATCCCCACAACTCCCAGGAGACCTGGTTTCGGGTCTTCCGGGATGCCGAGCGCGCGGTGCTCCGCAAGACCCTGGAGGCCTTCCCTGAGATCGGGTTCCTTCCCAAGAAGGCGCAGGCCTTCGTCCTCTGGCATCGCCGCGGCCACTTCGGCGGGTCCGAGCCGAGCGCCCTTGCGGGCCGGTTCAGCAGCCTTCTCGGAGACCAGGACGGCCTGTTCGCCTGCGCCTGCACCCAGTACCGCGCGTCTATGAACGAGGTTGCCCAGTGGGCCCGGAATCGCGGCCTCATGGAATACACGGGAAAGGAGTGCGTACCGCGCGAGGTCAGCCTCATGGAGGCTTGCCAGGACGGTCGCCTGGACCGGATTGCCACCCTGCAGCGGCGGGACGGGTACGAGGAGAAGCTCGGCATCCAGAACAAGGTGGAGGTGCGGGAGCCGCGGCTCTCCGCGGACGAGAAGTTCCATCTGCTGCGGGACGCATTCATCTTCCGGAAGCTCAGCGATCCGGAGTGCCGATGGCTGGCCTACGTTCTGCGGCCGATCGTGCTCGGGCCCATGGAGCGGATCCTCATACAGGGACGCTCGGGATCGTCGCTGTTTCTGGTGGTGGAGGGGGAGTTCGAGGTGCTGGTGCGGCAGCCGAATGGAAAAGACCTTCTGGTGGCGCGCGTCGGGGGGGGCGCCACCCTGGGGGAGATGTCCCTCCTGACCGGGGCTCCGCGGAGCGCGACCGTGCGGGCCGCGGCCGCGGGCGGGGTCGTGGTCGAGATCGGCAAGGACCAGTATCAGCCCCTGGTGAAGGCCCGGCCCGAGCTCGCCGACGACATGGCCCAGCTCATGGCCGAGCGGGCGGTCACCAACCGGGCGCTGGCCCAGGCCGGAAACGTGGACTTGAAGCGCACCAACCTCAGCCTGCGGATCCGCAAGTTCTTCCTCGGCGTCTAGTTCAGTGCGCCGCGAGGGCGGCGGCGGCCGTGCCTTCTGAGAGCTTCCGCTGATCCGCGGCCGTCAATGCCGAAGGCTTCAGGAAAACCGTAACCTTCGAAAGTTCGCCGGTGAATTTGAAGGGCGCGCGGTAGTCCTCGCTGACGGCGTGCCGGTGTCCTCGCCACAATCCAGCGTTTCATCGAGCGAGAGGCGGAAGGCCAGCGTGCGTTCGATGCGGCCGGTGGCCACGGTCTTGCCGTCCACTTGTAACGTACCGTTACCCCCCTTTCCCAGCCCGCCGCCGTCGTATTTGAAGTCGAACAGTATGGTGTGCTTGCCCGGCGCGAGCGCGTCCTGGCCCGCGATGCTGTAACGCGCGACACCGGCCAGGTTGTAGTGAAACACCGGCTTCCCCTTGAGCAGGTAAAGCCCGTAGCCGCTGAAGCGCCCCCCGTGGGTGATCAACATGCCTTCGGCGCCCGCCGCGGGAATCTCCACCTCGGCCTTGACCTGGTAGGACTTGTTCTTCAGATCTGGCGCAGCGCCTTCGGGAATGCGCACCAGGCCGGGGTAGTAGGTGAACTCGTCCCGCCCGCGGGTCAGGCTGGGCCGGAGGCTCACATCGAAGCGGGTAATCCGGCCGTTCTCGATGGGCAGCACGTTGTATTTCTCGGCCTCTTTCCAGAAGAGGTCCTTGAGCTCCTTGAGCTTGGCGGGCTGCTGGGCCGCGAGATTGGTCGCTTGGGAGAAAGTCTTCGCTCACATTGTAGAGCTCCCACTGGTAGTCGAGAACGGAAGGCAACCGTCCTTCGGCCTCGGCGGCCGAGTCCCACGGAGTAACCCCCGGCGTCGTCGCGGCTACCCAGCCGTCGTGGTAGATGCCCTGGTTGCCGAACATCTCGAAATACTGCGTGGTGTGCTTCGATGGCGCTTTCGGGCTATCGAACGTGTAGACGAGGCCCGTGCCCTCGATCGGCTTCTGCACGACACCGTTGATGCTCTTGGGCGCGGGCACGCCGACGGCTCCGAGAATGGTGGGCATGATGTCAATGACGGAGCTGAACTGCGTGCGGACCGCGCCCTTGTCCTTGATGCGCGCGGGCCACGAGATGACCATGCCGTTCCGGGTGCCGCCGAAGTGCGAAGCGATCTGCTTCGTCCACTGGAACGGCGTGTCCATCGCGTGCGCCCAGCCGACATCGCGGGGGTCTGGCCGCCGGGGAAGAAAGACACCGTGGCCGCGGCTCGCGCCTTCGCGGGGCTCGTGGGTGGCCATGCGGCGGCGGCGCGCGCGATCCGGGCCGCGCGCCCCGACGCGAGGATCGGCGCCGCGGTGAACCTGATCGTGTTCGATCCCGTGCGCGGCTCGACGAGCCCGTGCCGGGGCTTCAGGGCTCAGCCGATTACATAGGCGTCAACTACTACCGGCGGAATCTCGTCCGCTTCTCTCCCGCGGCCCAAGGTCTTGTCGAGCTTCTCCAGGGCCCCGGTCCGCTCAGCGACGCCGGCGTCGAGATCTATCCCGAGGGTCTGTTGCGTCTGTTGCGGCGGGTGCGGGAGCGCTACCACCTGCCCGCCATCATTACCGAGAACGGCATCGCCGACGCGAAAGACGAGCAGCGCGCGGCGTACATCCGCTCGCATGCCTTCGCCATCGGCCAGGCGCTTCGGGAAGGCATTCCGGTGCAGGGCTACCTCCACTGGTCGCTCATCGACAACTTCGAGTGGTCCGATGGCTACGAACCGCGGTTCGGTCTGTATCGCGTCGACTATGTCACGCAGCGGCGCACTGCGGGCCGGGGGGGCGCGGAGTTCCGCCGGCTTGCGGCGATGGTGGCCGCAACCACGACCACGACACCAGAGAAGGAGGCCAGGCCATGAGCGACAGGTTCGAAACGGGGACGCCTTCAAGCGGCGCGCAGATTGTCGAAGAATTGCGCCGGCTCCACGCGGTGAGCGAGGCGTATCTACGGTCGTGGCTAACGGTTCAGCTGCGCCGTGCCCTTCGACGACAAGATCCTGAGTTCGGGGCCGGTCACTCCGAAGCTGGCGGCGTTGGTCAGGACCGCGAGGAAAGCCGTGTCGAGCGAAGCCTCTCCGCAGAACGCCCTGGTGCAGGCGAGCGCGCCAATCGTGAGCGACTCTCCGGAGATCGTGTAGGTCCCGGAACACGAGTTACAGTCGGCCTTCACCGCGAGCGCGCCCGACTCACGAAACTCCACGGTGTAGTTCTCGGGCCGGCCGACCGGCACAAAGAGCACGGAAGTTTCGAGGCTCTGCAGTTTCCAGACGCCTCCGGTGACCGCCGATGGTCCGGTGAGGGCATCGTCGCCGCAACCGGAGGTCAGGAGGGAAGCGGCGAAAAGGGAACCCAGGAGCTTGTTGTTGATCATAGGAGTGGCATTTTACTTTCCGCGTGTCAGACCGCTCACACTCCATCCGTCATGAGACCCCGGGAGGCTGGTCGATCCTGACGAAACGCGCCAGGGGTATTGCCTTTACCAGAACCAGGCCAGGTAAAGTCTTGCGCCTCCGGGTTACGTTGGTCGACCGTCTTCAGTCCTTGTATCCCCGCGGGCAGGCGGGTGCCGCTCCCATCGTGGTGCGCACCTCGCCTTCCAGGCGGTGGAATCTCAAGCTGCCTGCAGATGGCCCGAACCGTCCCTTCCTTGATTTCGCGGTGACCCTGGACGCTGGCGATTCTGTGCATTGGGGGGTTCAACCGAATGCTATGAGCCCCGCCTTCGCGATACGCTCTCTGGACCGCCCCGGTGGATGGCCTACTGTTAGAGTTGCGCTTTATGAGGAAGGGATCGGGCATGACCGCACGCGGCCTCGCATCGTTCGCTCTGGGCGCCGCGCTCGCGACCCCCGCAGGCGTGTTGGCGCAGGACAGCCAGTACTGGTCAATCCAGTACGGTCCGGTGGGCCAGTTGGTTGGGGGCCAACTCATCGGCGGCGCGCCCGACCTGTCCGCGACCTTCTACAACCCGGGCGCGCTCGCGGTCAACCGCGGGTCGAGTTTCCTGCTCTCCACCCAGGCCGTCCAGGCCGAGTCGTTCTCCACCGCGTCGCCCGCCGCCCTCGACGGCATCTTCGACGCGGAATCACAGACCTTCGGCGCCGCACCCACTCTCCTCGCCGGCAAGTTGCCGAAGTGGCTGGGCCAGAACACCGAACTCGCCTGGTCATTCCTCACCCGGCAAAAGCTCGAGGTACGGCTGGGCCAGCGGTCCTTCAATGTGATCCGGAGCTTTGAAACGAGCGTGGCCGAGTCCTACCTCAACCAGCGCACCAACGAGATCTGGGGCGGGCTCACCGTGTCCCATCGCCTGTCCGAGTCATCGGGCCTCGGCGTCACTTTGTACGGGGCCAATCGCGGTCAGCGGGCGCGCAAGGAAGTCACCGTTCAGGCCATCGCCCCGGATGGGCGATCCCTCGCCGTCTCCGGCGTAACCGACTTCGAATACACGCACAACCGAGCCCTGGCCAGGCTCGGCTATTCCTGGCAGAGTCCCACCTGGAACGCCGGTCTCTCGGTCACCACTCCAAGCATCGGAGTCTTCGGCCGAGGGAAGGCGGGATACACGGTCTTCACCACGGGCATCGACGCCAATGGCGATGGGCGCGTCGATCTTCCCACCCTGTCGACGGAGGCGGCCGAGAAGCTCGACTCCGACTATCGCTCTTCCTGGGCCATCGGCATCGGGGGGTCGAAGCGCCACGGGAGCACGAGGGTCTACGTGAGCGCCGAGTGGTTCGCGCCCGTGGGCGCCTTCTCCCTGATCGCTCTCCCCGAGGGCTCGGTCAGGCCGGGGCTTTTGACCCAGAAGCTGGTGGACGTGCTGAATGCCGGGATTGCCGTCGAGTACATCCGCAGTGAGAGTGTCTCCCTCTACGGCGCCTTCCATACGGACTTCACCGCGGCCACCGAGAATCCTGAGGAGAGCATCGCTCTCTCGGATTTGAATCTCTACCACTTCAGCGCGGGTGCGTCCTTCAAGATCCAGGGGAACCGATTCACCCTCGGGACCCGCCTCGCCACCGGCAGCAAGACCCGCACCCCGACCTCCCCGCTCCCGCCCGGCCGTCTTCCCGGTTACGGGCTCGAGCGGGACATCGATCTCCATTACACCAGGATCACCCTCCTTCTCGGCTTCGAGTTCGGTAAATGACCCACTTCCTTTGGAGGATGATCAGTAACACGCTTCGCCTCAATGTCGGGCTCGCCGGCGGCGGCCAGAAAAGTGGGCACAAGGTCCTCATGCGAGGCGATGTCGTTGATCTGGGTGCCGGGCTTGATGACACCGGTCGAGCGGATGAGCGCTTGCAGAGGTCGTCGAGGTGGTTCTTGCCAAACTGACCGGTCAGGTAGCCGAGCGGCTTGAGCAATTGCGCCAGGGTCGGGTCTTCACCACAGCGCCGACGCGAATACCGCAGCGATGGCCAACGGACACAGGTACCGCAGCAGCCACACGCAGACCTGTCGCGCGAACGGCGTCGTCTCCCTTAGTTCGTCTTCCACGATCGCGTGGTCGATCCGCCAACCGACCAGAACGCTGGTGGCCATCGCGCCGATCGGCAGCAGGATGTTCGACGACACGAAATCGATGGCGTCGAAGAACGTCTTGTCGGCGAAGAGCGGCAGCGCCCCGAGCGGGCGCCAGGCGGACAACAGGTTGAACGACAGCACCGAGCCGATGCCCAGTCCCCAGGCCGTGACCGCGGCGATGCCAACCGCGCGCGCCCGGGACACTCGCCGGTGCTGCTGGAGCCACGCCACCAGCGGTTCGAGACCCGCAATCGACGGGGTCAACGCCGCGAACACCAGCAGAACGAAGAACAGCGTACCGAACACACGCCCCCCCGGCATCTCGGCGAAGACGCTGGCCAGGACGTCGAAGACGAGTTCGGGGCCCCCTGCCGGGTTCATCCCATAGCGGAAGACCATCGGGAAGATGGCGAGGGTCGCGAGGAATGAAACGAGGAGGATCGAGCCGCTGATGATCAGCGCCGTCCGCACCAGCGACGTGCCCTTCGCGGTGTAGGAGCCGTACGCGAGCATCATGGCCATGCCCACGCCCGTCGCATAGAACGCCTGCCCGATGGCGGCGAGGACCACCGCCGGGGTGATCTCCGAGAAGTGCGGCTCGATCGCGAAGTGATAGGCCTGCCGCACGTCTCCGGTCGCGAGCGCGTAGGACATCAGCACCAGCAGCAGGATGAGCAGGACGGGCGCGCGCACCTTCGTGGCGACCTCGATGCCCCGGCTGACCCCGCGCGCGGAGATCACCCCGACCAGGATCAGAAACGCGATATGCCACGCCCCGAGTTCAAGGGGGCTCGCCAGGAATCCGCGCCAGAGACTCACCACTTCCGGCCGGCTCAGACCGCTGAGGACGCCGGTCGCGCACTTCCACGCGTAGGCGAGCATCCAGCCCGCGACCACGGTGTAGTAGGAGATGATCGCAAACGACGCGATGGTGCCGAGGATGCCGATGGCGTTCCAACGCGTGGTCAGGCCCGACTCCAGTGCTACCGCTCCCGCGGCGTCGGGCGGGCTGAGGCGCGAGCGCCGGCCGAGGATGAACTCGGCGACCAGCAGTGGGGTCGCGATCAGGAGGCACGCGATGACGAATACGAAGATGAAGGCACTCCCTCCGCTCGAACCCACGAGGTAAGGCAGACGCCAGATGCTCCCCAGGCCGACAGCCGCGCCGACCGTGGCCAGGTAGAACGCGGGGCCCGAAGACCAGGTTGGCGCCGACACTTTTGGGGACATCTTGCTCTCTCCCGAATCTCCGGGCGAACGTGCGCTAGAGTTTGTTCCCGAAGTAGACCATCGGCGCACGCTGTTCACAAGGGGATTCATGGCACTGCGTATCAATTGCCCAAACTGCGGAAGCCGGCCCTTCACGGAGTATTGGTTCGGTGGTGAAGTGGGCAGCGCGGTGTCCACCCCCGGAAGTCATCCGGATCCCACCGCCGAGTTCGAGCGCATCTGGTACCGGCGCAACGCCTTCGGCATGCAGACCGAGCGCTGGTTTCACCACGCCGGTTGCCGGCGGTGGCTGACCGCCGAGCGCGACACCGTGACGAATGCGATCCATGCCGTCCATTGACTTCGAAGGTCGGCCACTGCCCCTGCAGCCCGGGGACACCATCGCGTCGGTGCTCCAGCGTGAAGGCGTCACCGTGGTGTCGCGTTCGTTCAAGTACCACCGGCCGCGCGGGCTTTATTGCGGCACCGGCGACTGCCCCAATTGCATGGTCACGGTCGACGGCGAACCGGCGGTGCGTTCGTGCATCACGCCGGCTGGCTTGGGCCAGAAGGTCTCGCGCAGCAACGGGTGGCCGTCGGTCGAGCACGACGCTTTGTCGGTGATCTGGTTCTTTCGGTGGGCGCTGCCCGTCGGCTTCTATTACAAGATCTTCACCAGACCACGCGGCCTCTGGTCATTCGTGGAGAAGTTCATCGTCCGGGTGGCCGGCCTCGGGCCCATCGACACCGCGCTGACTCCCGAGGCCCTGGAGCGCCGGAATCTGCATCCCGACCTCGCGGTGATCGGCGGGGGAGTGGCGGGCCTCTCGGCCGCGCTTTTCGCCGCCCTTCGCGGCGAGACCGCGGTGCTGATCGACGAGGGTCTCATCGGAGAGAAAGTGGCGCCCGGTCCCACCCGAACCGCAATCGACTCGCTGCTCGCGGAGGTGCGGATGCAGAAAGGGATCACCGTCATCGAGCGTGCGCCTGTGACCGGTATCTACGAAGGCCCGCTGGTGACCGCCGCCTCTAGACACGTGCTCCATCTGGTCCATCCGAAGCGGATCGTGGTCGCCACCGGCGCCGTGGAGCAGCACGCGGTGTTCCCCGGAAGCGATCTCCCGGGCGTCTGGCTCAGCCGGGGGGCCGCGCGCATGGCCGGGGTGCACAAGGTCAAGCCGGGTGTGAGTGCGGTGGTGGTGCTCGGCACGGAGGAATCTCTCGTTCACCTCGACACCCTGCGAAACGCCGGGGTCGCGATTCGCATGGCGGTGATTCCCTCCGCGCTGGCTTCTCGCCTGCCCAAGAGTGTCCCATCGATGATCGACGGGGAAGTGGTGGAGGCCAAGGGCCGGCGTCACGTCTCCGCCGTGGTCGTGCGGAGTCCGGCGGGCGTCCGCGAAGTCGTGCCCTGCGACACCGTGGTGCTGTCGCTCGGGTTCTCGCCCCGCAATGGCCTGCTTCGACAGGCCCAGCAGTGCATCGTCAATGGCGCGGGCGAGGTCGTGACCCCCGGATGCTCTCTGGACAGCGCCTCCGAGAGCGGCCGGGTCGCCGCGCGGCAATCGGTCGCGATCCCGGTGGAACAGCCGGAGTCGCACCTGCCGCCCGCCCCCGGGAAGGGCATCGTCTGTCTCTGCGAGGATGTCGGGGTCGGTGAAGTCGAGTCCGCGTATCGCGAAGGGTACACGTCGACCGAGATTCTCAAGCGTTACACCACCATGACGATGGGGCCATGTCAGGGGCTGATGTGTCAGGGACATCTGCGGGCCTGTGTCAGGAAGCTGGAACCGAGCCTCACCTGGACGTCCGCCCTGACCACCGCGCGTCCCCCCGCCCGTCCGCTGACCCTCGAGCAGGCCGCGGCCGGGTACGACCATCACCTCGAACTGCGCACCGCGTTGCACCATCGCCATGTCGCGCAGGGCGCGAACATGGCGTGGGCCGGAGCGTGGCATCGGCCCGGCGACTACGGCAACCAGGAGAAGGAGTATTGGGCGGTCCGGCGCGACGTCAGCCTCATGGACGTCGGCACCCTCGGCAAGTATCGAGTCTGCGGCCCGGACGCGACCGAATTCCTCGAGCGTCTCTACCCGGTGCACATCGGGAACCTCGGGCAGGGACGCAGCCGCTACGTCCTGTCGCTGAACGAGGCCGGTTACATCTTCGACGACGGCCTGGTGGCCCTGACCGCACCCAACGACTACTTCGTCAGCACAACCTCGAGCGGCGCCGACGCGGCCGAAGGCTGGTTCCGCGACTGGAAAGACACGTGGAAGATGAAGGTCCACATCGTCAATCAGACCGCGGTCCTCGGCGCCATCAACGTCGCGGGTCCAAAGTCGCGCGAACTCCTCGCGCGGCTCACCCGCGATCCCGTCGACCGGGAAGCGATTCCCTATTCCGGTATCGCGCGGATCACCGTGCGCGGCATCCCGTGTCTCGCCGTGCGGGTCGGCTTCACCGGCGAATTGAGCTACGAGCTGCACCATCCCGCATCCCGCAGTGTCGAGCTGTGGAACGCCCTGCTCGAGACCGGGGCCGATCTCAACATCGCGCCCCACGGTCTGGAGGCGCTGAAGCTGCTGCGCCTCGAAAAGGGGCACATCATCGTCAGCCAGGACACCGACTTCGACACCACCCCGCACAAGGTGGGCATGGACTGGGCGGTCAAGATGGAGAAGCCGTACTTCGTCGGGCGCAGTTCCATTGTACGGCTCGCCAGAATCCCCCCGGCCAAGAAGCTCGTGACTATTCGCTTCGAGGGGACCAGCGCGCCGAACGAAGGCGCGCAGCTCATGGTAGGTAACGACCGCGTCGGCTACCTGTCGTCGTGCCGCTACTCTCCGCTCCTGAAATGCGGGGTCGCCCTCGGATGGGTGCGCCTCGACAACGGCGCGCCGCCGCCCGAGGTCGTGGCGGTGAGCGACAACGGGGCGCGGCGGGACACCGGCCGCATCGTGCACGGCGCGTTCTACGATCCAGAAGGAGCGAAGCTTCGTGCTTGAACTGACACCATCCCGCGCGGCCATCGTCTCGTGCCTGGACGAGGGCCACGTGCTCGACGGCATGCCCGACTTCAAGGGCGCCTTCAAGGCCCGCACCGCGCCCGACGAACTGTGGATCATTGGTCCGGCGAGTGCGGCCGCCGACTTGCTCGCGCACGCGGGCCGCCATCTCGGAGGTGCATCGTCCCACGGGCTGGCCGTCGACCTGAGCGACGGCTGGTCGGTGCTGACCGTCCGAGGCAGCGAGGTCGCGCTCGTGTGGGAGCGTTTCTCCGAGAATCCCATCCCTGAGGGACGCCCCGTGCTGGTGCAGGGAGCGGTGGCCTCCGTCGCGACCAAGGCGATCGTGTTTGACACGCACATCCATTTCGTCAACCCCGCACCGCTCGGGTATCACCTGCCCCGCCGGATCCTGAACGGATGCGCGGATCTCGCCCCCCGCCTGACCCCTCCCACGGAGTTCGCGCTATGAGCGGCCTCTTTCGCAAGCGGGTCTATCTCAAGGCCGAGCCGATGAAGAAGTCCTACGACGTCGTGATCATCGGCGGGGGCGGCCACGGCCTCGCCACCGCGTACTACCTGGCGAGCCGCTTCGGGATCACCAACGTCGCGGTCATCGAGCGCTCCTACATCGGGAGCGGCGGCACCGGCCGCAACACCACGGTCGTCCGCGCGAACTACAAGACGCCCGACACCATCCGGTTCTACAAGAAGAGTCAGGAAATGTACGGTGAGCTCGGCCGCGAGCTCGACTTCAACCTGCTCCAGTCGTTCAAGGGGCTGCTCTGGATGGCGCACTCCGAGTTCCAGGTCTTCAATCAGCGCGAGCGCGCCCTGCAGAATCAGGCGTTCGGCGTGGATACGCAGTTCGTCACCGCCGAGGAAGTGCACAGGATCTGCCCCCAGCTCGACATGACCGGGGGCGGCCACATGCCGATCCTCGGCGCGGCGTATCACCCGCCGGGCTCGGCGGTGCGCCACGATGCGGTGGCCTGGGGCTACGCCTATCAGGCGCAGCGCCGCGGCGTCCATGTGCATCAGGGCGTGAACGTCACCGGCGTCAACGTGAAGAACGGGAAGTGCATCGGGGTCGAAACCTCGGTGGGACCGGTATCGGCCGGAGCCGTGCTGAGCGCGGTGGGGGGGTATGTCACGCAGGTCACGGACATGGTCGGTCTCCGACTGCCCATCGTGACCCATCCCCTTCAAGCCATGGTCACGGAGTCGTACAAACCGGCCATGGCGCGCACCGTCGCCTCCGCCGACCTGCACATCTACATTCAGCAGACCTCGCGCGGCGAATTCCTCATCGGCGCGGAGATCGATCCCTACACGAGTTACGCCACGCGCTCCACCTTTCCCCTTCTCGCCTCGCTGTCCGCGCGGGCGACGTGCCTGTTCCCGTTCCTCTCGAAGCTCACGATCCTGCGGCAATGGACGGGGGTCTGCGACATGACCCCCGACTACTCGCCCCTCATGGGCCTGACCGAGGTCGAGAACTTCTATCTCTCGTCGGGATGGGGCACCTGGGGATTCAAGGCGATTCCCATCGGCGGCCTTTCCATGGCCGAACTCATTGCGACCCGGAAGGTGCCGGCCCTGATCGCTCCCTTCGCCCTCGACCGCTTCGCTTTGGACCGCGCCATTTCAGAGCGCGCCTCGGCGGGAACGCACTAGCTCGATCCCGCATCCATGCCCTTGGTCCGGCTAAAACTGCTCAAAAGCTTGACAATAAGCCCTCCCATCCGTATCATCCGCAACTAAGCCTCCTATGGTCACCCGCAGAGCCCAGGATCCATCGACCGAGACAGCCTACCTCTCGATCGGAGGCCTGTCTCGCGCGACCGGCGTTCCCATCGAGACCCTTCGAACCTGGGAGACCCGGTACGGGTTTCCGAAGTCGGTACGAAAGCCCTCCGGCCATCGCCAGTTCGAGGTGGGCCACGTGGAGAGGATCCGCCGGATCGCCCTGGCTCTCGAGAGTGGTTTGCGCGCCGGAGAAGTGGTACCCGCTTCGGACGCGGTGCTCGCTTCGCTCGTCGCCACCGTTCCTGCGAAGCCCGTGACCCGCGGCCAGGCCCTTCCCCTGGCCCCCCGCGCTTTCATAGAACTCATCAAGAGGTTCGACGCGGATCGCCTTATGCGATCGCTCCACAGCGACCTCGCCTACCAGGATCCGCTCGTCTACCTCGAAACCCGGGTCGAGCCCTGCCTTGAAATGATGGGAGCGGCGTGGGAGGCGGGCGAGATCGACATCACTCACGAGCATTTCGCCTCGGAACGGATTTCGGATGTCCTGCGTGAAACCCGGCTCCGCTTCGAGGAAACGGCCAACGGATCGCTGGTGGTGCTTGCGACCTTGCCGGGGGAGCCTCATGGCCTGGGCCTTCAGATGGCCGCCCTCGTCCTCTCCGCGCGCGGTCTGCGGGTCTTGAGTCTGGGCACCGAGGCGCCGAGCGCCGAAGTTGCGGCCCTGGCCGAGCTCACCGATGCCTCCGCGGTCGGCGTTTCGGTTTCGGCCTCCACCCGCAGGAACGCCGTCGCCAAAGTGACGGCTCTCCGAGCCGAGCTGTCGAGGAAAATCGAGCTCCTGGTCGGTGGCGCGGGAGCGCCCACCCGCATCAAGGGAACGAGGGTGTTCGGGAGTCTGCGCGAACTGGACGCCTGGGCCGAAGAACTGACACGGCCACGACGAAACGCCTAGCCTCCTCGTAGCTCCGCCCGAAAAGAAAAAGCCCCGGAACCCTTTTCAGGATCCCGGGGCGCTTCACCGTCCCGGAGGGAGGGACGGTGAAGGACGAGTTACATCTTGGGGAGAATGACGGCGTCGATCACGTGGATCACACCGTTGCTGCACACGATGTCGGTCTTCACTACGTTCGCGCCATCGACCTTGACCCCCATCTTGGTGTCGATCATGACGTTGCTGCCCTGAACCGTCTTGGCGGTCTTGAGCTTCACGACGTCGGCGGCCATGACCTTGCCCGCCACCACGTGGTAGGTGAGGATGGAGGCGAGCTTGGCCTTGTCCTTGAGCAGGGCCTCGACCGTGCCCGCGGGGAGCTTGGCGAAGGCTTCATCGGTGGGAGCGAAGACGGTGAACGGACCCGCGCCCTTGAGCGTGTCGATGAGGCCGGCCGCGGTCAGAGCGGTGGCCAGGGTCTTGAAGCTGCCCGCGGCAACTGCGGTGTCGACGATGTCCTTGGGGGCATCGGCGGCATGAGCGGAGTTTCCGAGGAGGGCAACGGCGGCGAGTGCGGCGATCAGGGTTCGGCGGTTCATGTTGTTATCTGTCCTTATGTTTTTCTCTGGAGGTAATGGAGCGGCGGACCAGGTTGATCCGCCACATTCTTCTAGGAGGCCGGCCGGAGAGCGAATCAGCCCGCCTCCAACCTCAGAACGGAGATTAGCAGGACGGATTCATTATTGTCAAGCTACTGAGCAGGTATTGCCAATATTGTTGGCGACCCCCGGACCGGGCAGCTCCTGTCCCTGGCTAGAACTTGAACTTCACGCCGAGCTGGAGCTGGCGAGGATCGTAGGTGGTCGTGATCGTCCCGAAGGCGCTGGTGCTGCGGTTGCCATTCGGGGCCCGGAAATTCGTCTTATTGAGGACGTTGAACGCCTCTACCCGGAACTCCATGCTATTGCCCTTGAACACGTCGAACGACTTCGACAGGGCCATGTCCAGCTGATAGATGGAATCGCCGCGAGCGGTGTTGCGGGCCGCGTTACCGAACGGCTGAGAGGGGTCGGTGGGAGCCTGCACGCAGGCGGGGTCGAAGTACCGGGTCACGGTTCGCTGATCCGCGGGCAGGGTTGGATCGCACACGAGGTTGGGACGGTAGTTGTTGGCTCCCCGGAAGTCCTGGGCGATGCCGGAGACGACGGCGGCGGCGGTGGGCGTGTATTGGAACGTGACCGCCTCGCCCGCCCACATGTTGTTGATGGCGGCGATCTGCCACCCGCCGAGGATCTTGTTCGACTTGAAGAAGGGAAGCTGCCACACCACGCTGATCGTGCTGTTCCACGGCTGATCGAAGGCCGAGGTCGTGTATTCCGCGCCGAGGTTGTTGAAGTCCTGGGGTGCGGGGAAGTTTCCGTTGGGGTTTTCGAGAGATCCAGCACCGTTGTCCTTCGCCTTTGAAATCGTCAGCGAGCTCAGGAAAGTCAGACTGCCGCGCCGTCCTTCCAGACGCATCTGGAAGCTGTTGTAGCGCGAAAGTCCTCCGTTGAAGGCATAGGTGATGTCGCCGTACTCGGGAATCGGACGGCGCGCGGCGAGAGCGATGGTTCCCGCGGAATTGTTCGGCCGGGCCTGGTTGTAGTTCGCGAACAGCAGCGAATCCGTCGTGTGATTGCCCACGTAGGCAAGGTCCACCACGATGTTCTTCACCAGTTCGCGCTGAAGGGACAGGAACCAGCTCTGGATCGACGTGGTCTTGTTGTCGCGCGGCACGTAGGTGATGTTCGCGACCAGCGGGTTGAAGCGCGTCGGATTGGTGAGATCCGCGGGATAGCCCGCCTGGGTGGGGCGGAAGGCGGGATCGAGAGCATTGCTCTGCGAAACCACGGCGGTGATCACCTGAGGTCCGTTGATGGGCAGAAGATTTCCGCCGCCCGCGCGGTGGAAGTGGATGTAGGCGATACCGTAGCCGCCTCGGATCACGGTCTTTGGATCCATCGCGTAGGCGAAGCCGAGGCGGGGTCCGAGGTTGTTCTTGTCCGGGTTGACGAGGTAGCGGTCGTCGTTCGTGGCCCTCACCAGGGTCTTGGTGGAGGGATCGAAGTTGGTGGCGATATTGTCGCGCTCCCACTGCGGCGTCGCGTACTCATAGCGGAGCCCGAGGTTGAGGGTCAGCTTGCTGTTGATGCGGAAGTCGTCCTGGACGTACCCGAAATACAGGTTCTGACGCAGGTTGGCGATGAAGAAATTCGTGAGCGCGTACTGGCTGCGTCCGCCGAACATGAAGTCCGCGAGGTTGTAGAGGTTGCTGGCGGAAGCGCCCGTCGGCCGGCTGAACTGACCGGCGTAGGTGTCGCGGCCGTAGAGCGGGTTCACGTCCTGCACCTCGGTTTCGATGTGCTGGAACTCGACGCCGACCTTCAGGGAATGACGCCCCATGCTGCGGGTGTAGTTCAGTTTCGGGTTGTAGACCGTCGGGTACTGCCATTGCGGATTGGTGGCCTGGCGGCCGAATTGGGCGTAACCGGTGACCAGCTGAGTGGGAAGGCCGCCGGCGACCCGGGGATCGGTGGGCAGGCCTGTGATCCCGTAGGCTTCGGCGGCGCCGGGCGAGCCCAGACCGGCAGGGTTCTTTCCGGCCACCGTGCGCGACCAGGCGAAGCGGAACTCGACGAGTTCATGATCGCTTTTCGTCCAGGTGAGACCCGTGGCGAGCTGCTTGTTGGTGGTGTACGTGAGTGAGTTGCCATCGCCGCCCGACGGCAGGGGCAGGAAAGGCTGGTCGAAGATGTCCGACTTGCGATAGCCGAAACGGGCGAAGGCCCGCAGACCGGGATTCACCTGATAGTCGACCTTGCCGTTGTACTTGTTGTTCTCATTCGTGAACTGCTGAAGGATCTGATAGTTGTTCGCGGCCGCCGCGTTGGTCGGATCAGGGATTCCGGCGAGGACCTTCGCCGCGAATGGAGTCATGGGGATGGTCGTGCCCGCAGGGTACGTCACTCCCGTCACGGGGTTGCGCACGGCCACCGAAAGGACACCCGCGCGCTGGGCTGCGGTGGGGATCGTGCCGAAGGCGACCTGCCTGCGATTCTGACGGAAGCCCTCGTAGTCGACCAGGAAGAACGCTCGGTTCTTGATGATCGGTCCGCCGACCACTCCGCCGAACTGGTTGCGGCGCAGGGGCGGCTTCTCGCCTCCCAGCGGCTTGAAGAATCCGGTGGCGTTCAGATTGGTGTCGCGAAAGAACTCCCAGAGCGCACCCTGGAATTGATTGCTGCCGGCCTGATAGGCCACGTTGATGGTGGCCCCGCCCGCCCGTCCATACTCGGCGCTCATGTTGTTGGTGACGACTTTGAACTCGGCGACCGCGTCGGGCGGCGGCTGCATCACCTGGTTCGAGAAGCCCTGGTTGCTGGTCCCATAGGCATTGTTGTCGATCCCGTCGAGCAGGAAGTTGTTGAAGGTGCTGCGCAGGCCGTTGACGTTGAACGACCCCTCGCGAAGGGTCGAGCTGCTGCCGGTGCCGATCGAGGACTGGCGCACGCCGGTGGTGAGCAGAGTCAGGGCGGAGTAGTCGCGGCCATTGAGCGGCAAGGCCACGGCCTGCTCATGGGTGATCGCCTGCCCGCGCTGCGATGAATCCGTCTCGAGCGGGCTGGCGTCGGCGCTGACTTCGACGGCCTCGGTGACGCCCCCGGGCGAAAGCACGAAATCAACGCGCTGTCGGGCGCCCACCCCGACGCGGAGACGGTCGACGGAAGACGGCGCGAAACCGTCGAGCGTCGCGGTGACCTTGTACATGCCGAGGCGCACGGTGAAGAACTCGTAGGCGCCGGAGGCGTCGGCGACCTTCGTTTCCGTCGTCCCGGTGTCCAGGTTCTGGAGGGTGACGTTGGCCCCGGGAGTGACGGCCCCCGACTTGTCGCGCACCGTGCCGAGGACGGTGGCGGTTTCGAACTGGGCGAGTGCGGGTGTCGCGATCGCCAGAAGCGCCGCGAAGAGACCAGTGGATCGTTTTGTCATCATGGGTAGACCTTTCATTACGACTGCGGCGTCATTGTGTCATCACTGCGACATTGCTGCGTCACTGCTTCAAGGCGTCAGGGGGGCGGAGTTCGTGACTCGCGCTCGACCGTGTGGCCGAGGGTCATGGCGCTGAATACCATGGCCAGGAGGCAGCAGGCAACCATCGTCTCGAAAACGCCATCCCAGCCCCAGTGGTCCGCGATCCAGCCCACGCCCGTGCCCGCGATCGCCGACCCGAAGACGTAGCCGAAGAAGCCGGTGAAACCGGCGGCCGTGCCCGCCGCCTTCTTGGGCACCAGGTCGAGAGCGTGCAGGCCGATCATCATGATCGGACCATAGATCAGAAAACCGATAGCGATGAGCGCTAAGTAGTCGATCCACAGGGGACCCTTGAGGTTGAGCCAGTAGACCACGACCGCGACCAGAGTCAGGCCCATGAAGAGGATGGTGGCGGGGGCCCGACGCGCCTTGAACCATCGGTCCGAGATCCAGCCGCAGGCGATGGTTCCCGGGATCGCCGCGTACTCGTAGAGCGACCAGCCGAGGCTCGACTGCTTGAACGAGAACCCCTTGGCCGTCTCGAGATAGGTGGGGATCCAGTTCACGACACCGTAGCGCACGAAATAGATGAAGGCGTTGGCGAAGGCGATAGCCCACAGGTAGCGATTCTTGAGGACATGCTCGACCAGGATTTCCCGGTAACTGAAATTCTTCTCGTGCGCCTCCGAGTAGTCCGCAGGGTAGTCGTTCTTGTAGGCCTCGATGGTCGGCAGGCCCCGGGACTGTGGGGTGTCCTGCATGAGGAAGAAGGCGATCACCGCGATTCCGGCTGCGATCAGCGCGTTGAAATAGAACTTGGCGCCCCAGTCGTTGAACAGGGTGACCCCGAGAAGGGCCAGGTTCGCGACCAGGGCCCCGCCGATATTGTGCGCCGTGTTCCACACCGACACGGTGAGACCGCGTTCTTTGGTGCTGAACCAGTGAACCATCGTTTTCCCCGCGGGGGGCCAGCCCATCCCCTGCACCCAGCCGTTCAGGGTCTGCAGCATGACCAGAACGAAGAGAGAGGCGTAGACCGCCTTCACCAGACCGCAAACGGCGAGGATCGCGCTTGAGAGCAGGAGCCCGAGGGGGAGGAAGTACTTCGGGTTGCTCCGGTCCGAGATGGAGCCCATCAGGAACTTCGAGGTGCCGTAGGCGATGGAGAGGCCGGTAAGGGCCATGCCGAGGTCCGCCTTGGAGTACTCCGGGTGTTCCCTCAGGATGTCGGGGATGGCGAGGGCGATGTTGTTGCGGACGAGGTAGTAGCCCGCATACCCGACGAAGATGCCCAGGAAGACCTGGCGCCGCAGCTTACGGTAGGTCTGGTCGACCTGATCCGCGGGAAGGGGCGGGAGGAAAGGAGCCGGGCGCATCAGTTCGAACATGGAGACGCCTCTGCTTCGCCTTAGCCGGTCACGGCGCGATTCGCTCTCGATCCCTCGGACCGGGGAAGGCGGGGAAGACGAGACAAGAGAGCGTCACCGACGCGCCCCGCCACGGCCTCCGCCTCATTCGGGGATGATACATCCGCGCCGGACCGTCGCCCCGTCGGTACCGGTCAGGGCTCTCGACGTAACCGCCCCCTGGCACGCTCCCTGCTACACAGACCACCCATGAACGATCCGATGAACGACCTGGCAATGCGGTCGGCGATCCAGGGCGTGAGCGCCGCTTTCGCCTCTCTCGGCCGCGTCTTTCTCTGCGTCGACAGTGGGTTCCGCGTGTTGCATGCCTCTTCTCTCCTCGACCGGCTGACCGGCCGCGGCGCTTCGGACGATGCCCGCGGCAAGCCGCTGGCCGAACTTCTAGGGGCCGAACTTTTCGGCCCGGCGGGAACGTTGCGCCAGCTGCTGCTCGCGGGCGAACGCCGAGAAGGCTGGCGTTCCATGTTGACGGTTGGGGTCGAGAAACCGCGGCTCGTCTCCCTGACCGCGGCTCCCTTCCATTCAGACCCGGGAACCGTGTGCGATCCTCGGGTCGCCTACATCGTGGTCCTGCGCCCGGCCGAAGAAGACCACGTAGGGACCGGCAACGCCTCGCCGTTCCCTGGCCTCATTGGCCGATCTTCCGCCATGGAGCGCATCCTGCGACTCGTGGAGAACCTCGAGCACAGCGAGGCCACCGTGCTCCTCACCGGGGAAAGCGGCACCGGCAAGGAGATCCTGGCCCGGACCATCCACGCTCATTCTCCCCGCCGGGGCGGGCCCTTCGTGGCCGTCAACTGCGGCGCTCTTCCCGGCGAACTGCTGGAGAGCGAACTGTTCGGACATGTGCGCGGAGCCTTCACGGGCGCGGTCCGCGAGCGGGCCGGGCGATTCGAACTTGCGGCGGGGGGAACGATGTTCCTGGATGAAGTGGGCGATCTACCCCTGCCTCTTCAGGTCAAGCTGCTCCGCGTTCTGCAGGAGCGAACCTTCGAGCCGGTGGGACAGAGCCGGTCCCGTCACACCGACGCGCGGATCATCGCGGCCACCAATCTCGACCTGAGGCGCGCGGTCCAGGAGGGCCGTTTCCGCGAGGATCTCCTCTATCGCCTGCGCGTGGTGCCCATCGAGATCCCGCCCCTGCGCGAAAGGCGCGCCGACATCGAGCCCCTCGCTACCCACCTCCTGGCCCGGGTGGCGGCCCGGCAGGGAAGGGCGCTGCGTTTCTCGCCCGATGCGCTGCGCGCTCTGCTCGACTATTCCTGGCCCGGGAACGTGCGCGAGATGGAGAACGCCCTCGAGTACGCGGTGGCGGTCTGCCGGGGCCAGACGATGATGCTCGAAGATCTGCCCGCGGAACTGCAACCCCTGGCCCTCGAAACCGCGAATGCTGCACCGTCTCCCGTACCTCCACCGGTCACAGAGGGGGCTCCCGCTCGCGGTGTCGCTAACCTCGAAAAAACCCTTGAAGCCCATCATTGGCGTCGCCTGGACGCCGCCCGCGCCCTGGGTATCAGTCGGGCCACACTGTGGCGGCGGATGCGTGAAGCGGGCCTCGCCAGCCGGTAAACATTTCGTCGCACGCAACGTTTTGTCGCAACATTTGCGCTCACTGCGACCGGAATCTTTCGGCTAGCGAAACCTGTAAGTCTCTGGAAAATAGAGCATCGCCCCGTGGCACACGTGTTGCTTAGTGTTTCAACAGATCTTCTTCCAACTTCAGAGGTGAGACATATGAAACACGCAACGATTCCTGCCCTCGGGGCTCTGGCGTTCTTCGTGGCCGCGGCCGGTCCGGTCGGGGCCACTGACGGCTACTTCGCGAACGGCTATGGCACCAACTACAAGGCGATGGCGGGCGCGGGCGCCGCACTCTATCTGGGTAGCCAGGCTCCGGCCACCAACCCCGCCTCGATGGCCTTCCTCGGCCGGCGTTTTGACATCGGCGTCGAGGCCTTCAATCCCAATCGGCAGTTCTCCGTCACCGGATCTCCGTCGGGCTACCCGGGCACGTTTGGCCTGGCCCCAGGAACGGTTGAAAGCGGCTCGAAGTACTTCCCGGTTCCGGCCCTCGGAGCGAACTGGAAGGTCGGCGAAAACGGCGCTTTCGGAATCACCGCCTACGGCAACGGCGGGATGAACACCGACTACGCGGCCCCGGTCTTCGGCGCGGGAGAGACGGGCGTCGACCTCTCGCAGATGTTCCTGGCCCCCACCTACTCCTACAAGTTCGACGCGCGCCACGCGGTCGGAGTGAGCGCGATCCTCGCGTATCAGCGCTTCGAGGCGAAGGGCCTCGCGGGCTTCAGCCCGATGTCCAGCGACCCTTCGAAACTCACCAACAAGGACCACTCGAATTCCTATGGCGCGGGTGTCCGGGTCGGGTATCTGGGCGAACTCACCGACCAGTTCTCGGTCGGCCTCTCCTACCAGAGCCGGATCGCCATGACCGCGTTCGATGAATACGCGGGTCTCTTCGCGGAAAGCGGCGGGTTCGACATTCCCCAGACCTTCACCGGCGGCATCGCGGTGAAGCCCGCGGACAAACTGACCATGGCCTTCGACGTGCAGTGGATCAACTACGAGAGCGTCAAGTCGGTGGGCAACGACTTCCTGCCCAACCTCGGACTGACTCGGCTCGGGATGGTCGAGGGCGCGGGCTTTGGCTGGCACGACATGACGGTCTACAAGGGCGGCCTGCAGTATGCGGCCAACCAGGACTGGACCCTCCGCACTGGTTATTCGTACGCCCACCAGCCCATTCGCGACAACGAGGTTCTCATCAACATCCTCGCCCCCGGCGTCATGGAGCACCACATCTCCGCGGGTCTCACCCGGAACCTCAGCAACGGTCGAGCCCTCAACCTTGCGATCGTGCGCGCCATTCCGAAGTCGATCTCCGGGCCGAACAATCTCGAAGTCCCGAACCGCCAGACCATCGAGCTGAAGATGGACCAGTGGGAGGTCGACTTCAGCTACTCGTTCGGCATCCGAAAGTAAGGCCATGAAGACCGCTCTTCGGTTTCTCGTTCCCTCGATCCTGGTTCTCCCCCTCGTTCTGTCGGGACCGCCGGTGCGGGCCGGCGCCGGCGAGGCCGCCTTCGGTGTCTACGAATACGTCCTCGACCGGGCCGCGGGCACGCTCGATCAGGCCACGGGCGCGCTCGAGTCGGCTCTTCTCGCCCGGGGCCTCAAGGTCCTCGCCAAGGTGGACGCGGGCGTGCCGCAGGGTTGCGGCTACAAGGCCCGGGTCTTCGCGGTCGTGGATCCGGAGTACGCGCAGAAGTTGATGGCCGCAAACCGAACGACCGCACCTTTCGGCGTGGTCGACCGGATCAATGTCTTCGAGGACGAGAAAGGCGTCCATGTGGCCCTCGTCAATCCGGAATCCGTCAATCGCACCATCCTGATGGACGATTCCGCCCACGCGGAGTTGAGCCGCATCCACACCGAGGCGCTTCGCTCGGCGATCGAGAGCGCCGGCCTCGGGCCCGTGGTTCACCGCGAATACGGCGAGAAGCGCACGCACGGGTTCATCGGCAAAACCATGGGTGTCATGGCCGGCGGGCCTTTTGGCGAGAAGGTGAAGGACGAGTTCGTGGTCGCGGCCTCGGACTGGAAATCGGTGGCTCAGAAGGTGCGACGGGGGCTGAGTGGCGCCGGTTCCAAGTGGGGCCTTCACCTTGTCTACGAATTGGAACTGCCGGAGCAGGAGACGGTTGTCTTCGGGTCTGCCGGCGGCGCCATGGACAGCAAGTCGTTCAGCATCGTGGGTGCGGGCGCGGACGAGGCTCGTGATTCCTTCAAGTGCCCGGGGCTGGCTCACGCCGCGGCCTATCCGATCGAGGTGGTGGTGGCCCAGGACCGGGCCGACGTCAAAGTGCGCCTCGTCGACACGATGTACAGGATGAAGATGTACTTCGAGGATGCGGGCAAGTGGGCGTTCATGAAGAACATGGGCATGCCGGGTTCGATCCACGACGAGCTTGCGGCTCAGATCAAATCGGGTCTCTCGCCGCAATGACCCTCGCCTACCCGCTCTCTCGCCGGCGATTCCTGAAGGTTTCGGGAGTCGCCGCGGGTGCGGCCACCGTGGCCGCGTCCGCTTCGGGGCTGCTGCGCGCAGCGGCTCCGGAGCGGGAGCGCGGACTGCGTCGGGTGCCCACGTTCTGCGACATCTGCTTCTGGAAGTGCGGGGCCATAGCCAGCGTTCGCGACGGCGCGCTCTGGAAGATCGAGGGCAATCCCCTCGATCCCTTGAGTCAGGGCCGGTTGTGCCCGCGCGGCACCGGTGGGGTGGGAGCGCACTTCGACACCGATCGCGTCAAGGCGCCCCTCATGCGCCAGGGTGCCAAGGGTGGAGAGAAATGGGCCGAGGTCACCTGGGACGAAGCCCTCACCTTCATCGCGTCGAAGATGCAGATGATCAAGGCCGAGCACGGACCCGAATCGATCGCGCTGTTCAGCCACGGCCTGGGCGGCACGTTCCTCAAGCACACTCTGAAGGCCTTCGGCACGCCCAACATCACGGCGCCTTCCTTCGCCCAGTGCCGCGGTCCGCGGGATGTGGGCTTCAATCTGACCTTCGGTGAAGAGGTGGGGTCGCCGGAGCGGACCGACATTCGCAACGCGCAGTGCCTGGTCCTCATCGGATCGCACCTCGGCGAGAACATGCACAACACTCAGGTTCAGGAATTTGCGGAAGCGGTGGGCGCGGGCGCTTCCATCATCGTGGTCGACCCGCGTTTCTCGGTGGCGGCGAGCAAAGCGAAGTTCTATCTCCCCATCAAGCCGGGCGCCGACCTGGCCCTGCTCCTGGCCTGGATGAACACGCTCGTGACCGAGGGCCTCCACGACAAGGACTACGTGGCGCACTTCGGCTTCGGCTTCGAGGCCTTCGCTGCGGAGATCGCGCCCTTCACACCCGAGTGGGCGTATCCCGAAACCGGAATCGGGCCTGAGGTCATCCGCGAGACCGCGCGCGAGATGGCGCGGCATCGCCCGGCTACCCTGGTTCACCCCGGACGGCACGCCACCTGGTACGGCGACGACGCCCAGCGCAGCCGCGCGATCGCCCTGCTCAATGCTCTCCTCGGAAGCTGGGGACGGAAGGGGGGCTTCTACGCGCCTTCCAGCATGGACGTGCCGTCGTATCCCTACCCGCCCTACCCGGTATCCGCGCTCGGCAAGGTGGACAACCCCGGACGGCGCTACCCCTTCGCCACCGAGACCATCACCACCGGAATCCGCGAGGCGACCATCACCGGGAAGCCGTATCCGGTCAAGGGCTGGTTTGCCTACGCCACGAACCTCATCCAGGCGCTCCCCAACGAAGAGGAGACGATCAAGGCCATTCAGAACCTCGACCTTCTCGTGGTGGTCGACGTCATCGGCAGTGAACTCGCGGGCTGGGCCGATGTGATCCTTCCCGAGGCGACCTACCTCGAGCGATACGACGAGCTCAACGTCGAACTGTTCCGTCAGTCCTTCGTCGCCCTGCGTCAGCCCGTGATCGAACCACCCAACGACCAGAAGCCCAACTGGTGGATCGCGCGCGAGCTGGCGATGAAGCTCGGCCTCGAGGCGTACTACCCCTGGAAGGACATCGAGGAGTACTTGAACCGGCGACTCACGTCGGCCGGGCTCTCCTTCGAGACCCTGAAGGAGAAAGGCATCGTCCTGGGCCCGTCTCAACCCCTCTTCTTCGAGGAGGGCGCAGAGGCGACGTTCCCGACGCCCTCGGGCAAGATCGAGTTCTACTCGACGCAGCTCAAGGCCGCGGGTTTCGATCCGGTGCCGAAGTTCCGACGGCCCAAGGCGGGGCCGGCGGGATCTTTCCGCCTGCTCTTCGGCCGGGCGCCCGTCCACTCCTTCGGACGGACCCAGACGAACCCGATCCTCCACGACATGATGTCGGAGAACGAGGTGTGGGTGAACACCAATGCAGCGGGACGCTACGGCTTCAAGAGCGGGGACCGCGTTCGCTTGAAGAATCAGGACGGTGTGGTCAGTCTCCCGGTCAAGGTGCGGGCGACCGAGGCCATCCGCGGCGACTGCGTCTATCTGGTCCACGGCTTCGGCCACACCTCGAAGATGCTGCGGCGCGCGCTCGGCCGGGGCGCCAGTGACGCTCAGTTAGTGACCCGATACGAGACCGACGCCCTGATGGGGGGCACCGGCATGAACGTGAACTTCGTTACCCTCGAGGCGGAGGTCTAACGCCATGGCTCGGCTGGGAATGGTGATCGACACTCGCAAGTGCGTGGGCTGCATGGACTGTGTCGTGGCCTGCAAGACCGAGAACAGCGTGCCCGAGGGTTTCAATCGCGACTGGATCACCCAGAAACTCACGGGCTCGTTCCCGACCTTGTCGCTGGAGATCCGGAGCGAGCGCTGCAACCATTGCGACAACCCGCCCTGTGTGTCGTGCTGTCCGACAGGCGCGAGCCACGTCCACGACTACGGCGCGGTGGTGCTGGTGGACGACAAGGAGTGCATCGGCTGCAAGGCCTGCTTAGCCTCGTGTCCGTATGACGCCCGCTTCATCCATCCCGGGGGCTACGCGGACAAGTGCACGTTCTGCATTCACCGGGTCGAGAAGGGACTGGATCCCGCGTGCGTCTCGGTATGTCCGACGCGCTGCATGCACTTCGGCGATCTCGACGATCCGCAGTCGGAGGTGAGCCGGTTGCTCACCTCGCGCCGCAACCACTCGCTCCTGCCCGAAGCGGGGACCCACCCGCGTATCTTCTACCTGACCTAAAAGGCCCTGCGATGTTCGAACTCGTCTCGACCCGCCACAACCCGATGATCGATCCGGGCCTGCACGTCTGGGGTTACGAGATACCGCTGTACCTGTTTCTCGGCGGCTTCGTGGCCGGGATCATGGTCCTGTTCGGCGTGGCCCTGTTCCGGGGCCGTGAGGCTCAGAGGTTCAGTGTCTATTCGGACCTGCCCCTGGTCGGCCTGGTCTGTCTGAGCCTGGGGATGCTGGCGCTCTTTCTCGACCTCGAGCACAAGCTCCATGTCTGGCGTCTCTACGTCACATTCGAGCCTTGGTCCCCGATGTCGTGGGGTGCCTGGATCCTGCTGCTCGTGTATCCCGTCCTCCTCGCCGGAGTCCTGCTGAGCCCTCCCGCTCCCGCGCTCTGGTTCGTGCCGGGTCTCGAGAAGCTCTCGAGCCGGTGGAAGGCCGATCGATCGAAGGTGCGATGGCTCGGGGTCGCGAGCGTCGCCTCCGGCATCGCCCTCGGGATCTACACGGGGATTCTGCTCTCTTCGCTGGGCGCGCGGCCTTTGTGGTCGAGCGCCCTTCTTGGGCCGCTCTTCCTCGTCTCCGGTCTGTCCGCAGGAGCCGCGTTCGCCCACCTGACCGCGAAGGACCCGAAGGAGAGCGAGGGTCTGGCCCGAGCGGACAACGCATTCCTGATCGCAGAGCTCGCCCTCATCGCCTTGTTCCTGATCGGCCTGATGAGCGCGGGCGAGGCGCAGGCTCAGGCGGCCGGCCTTCTGCTCGGAGGACCGTTCACCGCCGCATTCTGGACGCTGGTGGTGGGGGTTGGGATTGTGACGCCGCTGGTCATTCAGACCCTGGTGCTGACCCATCGTATCGTCCACACGCGGGTCGCGCCCCTGCTGGTCCTGCTGGGCGGCCTGGCTCTCCGGTTCGTAGTCGTCTACGCGGGTCAATACTCGCACTGGCCGCGCGGTTGAAGCAGGAGGAAGGAAGATGGTAACGACGATTCCCGACGTGCTCCGGCCGATGGAGATGGTCCCGCCGAAAGAGATGGGACAGGACGCGGCTCGCGGCCGGGTGGCGCAGGCCTACTCGAACCCTTACCTCGCCGGCATTGGCCTGGGACTGGTCTTGCTGGCCGCGTTCGTGATCATGGGCCGTGGTCTCGGCGCCTCCGGAGCCTTCTCCGCGACCGTGGCCTGGGTTTTGAACGCGATCGCCCCGGCCTATGTGGCGGGGAACGAATTCCTCGAACCGTACATCGGCGACGGGGCCACCCACCCGCTCAAGGCCTGGCTGGTCTTCGAAGTTCTGGGCGTCTTCGCGGGCGCCCTCATTTCCGGCCTGCTTGCGGGCCGGGTGAAGGTGATGGTCGAGAAAGGACCGCGCGTCTCCCCCTCGGTTCGGCTCGCCCTGGCTTTCTGCGGAGGGATGCTGATGGCTATCGGCGCTCATCTTGCCCGCGGCTGCACCAGCGGCCAGGCCCTTACCGGCGGCGCTCTGCTCAACGCGGGAAGCTGGGCTTTCATGATGTGCGTCTTCGGAGGCGCCTATGCGGTCGCCTACTTCTTCAGGAAGGAATGGATATGAACGCTCCCTTCTTCAAATTCGGCCTCTTCGGTGAGGAGGCGAGCCTGCTCGTCGCGGTCCTTATCGGCATCGGTTTCGGCTTCTTCCTGGAGCGAGCCGGGTTCGGCAGCGCGCGCAAGCTGGTGGCCCAGTTCTATCTGACCGATCTGGCGGTCTTCAAGGTGATGTTCACCGCCATCGTGACCGCCATGCTCGGCGTGACCCTCCTTGGCTCAATGGGCGTGCTCGATCTTTCGCAGGTCTATCTGGTGCCAACTTACTGGACGCCGCAGATACTGGGCGGTCTGGTGCTCGGCGCGGGCTTCGTGATCGGCGGCTACTGTCCGGGCACATCGATCGCGGCGGTGGCCACCGGGCGGATCGACGGGATGATCTACGTGCTCGGTATTGGCGCCGGCACACTGACGTTCGCCGGACTCTTTCCGTGGCTCAAGGGTCTCTACCTCGCGGGCGGCGCGGGCGCGCTCACCCTTCCTCAACTCCTGCATCTTCCCTACGGCGTGGTGGTGTTCGGTGTGGTGGTGATGGCGATCGCCGGCTTCTATGGCGCCTCGCTGATCGAAGCGCGATTCGGCGCAAAGGATGGCGGGAGGACGGAATGACGCTGCACGAACGCTGGTCCAGCCTCTCCCTCAATGGGAAGCTCGCGGCGGGGGCCCTGGCCCTCGGCGCCATTTCGCTCTTCGCCAGTCCCTACCGCGGCAATCTGGTGGCCGTGGACGTGAAGGAACTCGCGGACCTCGTCGAGCAGGAGAAAGACCACGTCCTCGCCTCCGACCTGGCGGCCTGGATCGTGGAGGGCCGATCCGACTACCGGCTCATCGATCTTCGCAGCGAGCGCGAGTACGCCGAGTACCATTTGCCCACCGCGGAAAATCTGGTTCTGTCCGCCCTGCCTGACGCCTCCATCTCTCCGAGCGAGAAGGTTGTCCTGTACTCCGACGGCGGCATCCACGCTTACCAGGCCTGGATGCTGATGAAAGCGAAGGGATTCAGGAACATCTACACCCTGAAGGGCGGTCTCGATCAATGGAAAGACGAGATCCTTTTCCCTACCCTGGCCGAGAACGCCACCGCTCCCGAGCGCGCCCGGTTCGAACGGACGGCCGCCCTGTCCCGCTTCTTCGGGGGCTCTCTGCGCACCGGAGATGCCCCGGCCACGGCCATGAAGGCCCCCGAGATGCCCAAGGTGGAAGCGCCCGCGGCCGCGAGCGGAGCCGCTTCCGCCAAGCCCAAGAAGAAGAAAGAGGGCTGTTAGCCACAACCGGGGTCAGAAGCCGCCGTGCCATAGTCTTCCGCCGCTCGTCAACGGCGAGCATGGCCGGCGGAGAGGATCGGGACTCGCCTCAGGATGATCGCGGTTAGAGCGGCGGTGGGGTGCCCGTGGGTGGGCGGGGCATGTTCTCGATACATGTCCGGGACGATGTGGGCGAGGCCGTTTGTCCGGCCAGATCTCCCCGCGGCGCAGCCTGACCTGGACGGCCCGGAGCAACTCCTGGTCGCGTAGGGAACCGGGCGCCTTCGCGCCGTGTTGGACCCTTGAAACATAGGCGGAAGCACATCCGTTACGCCGGCGCGCCTATCCCGCGGGGGGGCAGTTGCTCCCGAGCGTCCCGGGAATCACGCCTACCTAGCAGGGTGCTGAAGAACGGCTGTTCTTCGCGAAAAGTGCGGGTTGCGATGCGTCTTTTCGTTGTCCGTCATTCCGGCGAAAGCCGGAATCCAGGCGAATCACTGGGACCGGCTCGACGGGCAGCTTCTCGGCAGCATC
>JANODX010000144.1:0-22540 GCA_031412915.1 Vicinamibacteria bacterium
GCGCCTCGCCGCCGAGCAGGCGAACGAAGTCCTGAAGATCACCATCACCGCCTTCGACGCGGGGGCGTCCACGAACATAGAGGTGATCGATGCCCAGCGCGCGGCCCGGGACATCGAAGCGGCGGTGGCTCAGGCCGAGGATGCGCTGCGTCAGGCTCAGTTCGACCTGCTGGTGGCCCTCGGGCGATTCCCGAAGTAGCGCTTCGGGGGCGGATTCAGTACGGGCCTTGCCGCGGTCAGAAGACGTAGAACGGCGGTAGTCAGAGACAGGTCGCTGGCCGATGCACGCTCTGGCGTTACCGCGAGGCCGTCTGCTCCACGTTCTTCGGTCGAGGGCAGACGCGATTTCGTTCACGCCACAGCTGATTCCCCGACGATGAGTGGACCCCAGACGGCGCAAGCCAGGGCTACGCTCGGGGCCTCTCCCTCGAACGTCGGGGAGTCCGCATGCCGGAAAGCCAGATCGAGGGTGCCTGCCGTACTCCTCTCCGCCATCTCAGCCGCGTGCGAAGTCAGTGGACGTAGTGCCGGCCGGGCTCGCTCGTCAATCGGCGCCGTGGCGTGGCACGCCCTCTGCCGGCGCGGCACCAGGCGTCTATCGCCGCCATCAGCCAGACCTTCCCAGGATCCGGAACCCTGTGCGGAGTCGCTGCCAGATGTTACGCCTCCACATCCCTTGGGGCGCGCGTGCCGGCGCTCAACGCGTGCTGGTGCTCGAAAGGAGCGCCAGCGGCCCACCATCACCATAAGGCCCTTGCCTGGCCCGCCCGGCTTTGACACGCCCCAAAGCCTGAAGGTAGCGTGAGAGCTTCATTGTGAAGCGCTGGCCGATTCTCTTGATCGCCGCATCGATGGCCGCCTCCTTGTGCGCCGCGGCTGACGAGCCACAGCCGCCTCCGCAGGCGCCCGAATCCGGCGAAGATGTTACGGCGCCTCGCATGTCGGTTCGGGGCTTCGGCGACCTCAACTTCGAGTACAGGAACGACGGAACTCCCAGCACATTCTCACTCGGTGAATTGGACATCTTCGTCACGTCGAACCTGTCCGACTCCATGTCCGTCCTGGCCGAAACCGTCCTCGAACCCGGCGAAACGGCGGAAAGCAGCGTTCACGTCGAACGCTACCAACTCAAGTACTCGCGCGCCGACTGGTTGATGGTCGCGGTGGGCCGGATGCACACCTCGCTCGGCTACTGGAACCAAACCAAACACCACGGCAAATGGTTCCAGACCACGGCCACACGGCCCCTGGTCTACCGATTCGAGGACGAAGGGGGAATCCTGCCCGTCCATGAGGTCGGCCTCAAACTGTTTGGGGCCAAGGGGGCGCCGGGCTTCCGCGTCGAATACGACCTCAGCGTCTCCAATAGCCGCGGCCCCACGCCCGAAAACGTTGCGGTGCTCCGAGACCTCAATCATCGTAAGGCGGTCAACCTGTGGCTGGGGTTCAAACCGGCCGGCGTGCCGGGGCTCCAGTTCGGGGGTGTCGCCCGGATCGACGCGATTCCCGCACTCTTGGAGACGCCGGGGCGGGCGAAGGAAATCGAGGAGCGGATCCTGGGCGGCTTCACGACGTTCCAGCGCGGACGCACGGAGGTCCTGGCGGAAATCATCCAGATCAGGCATCGGGAAAAGGGGGGCATGGTGAGCCACCGCAGCATGGGCCTTTACGCGCAGGCCTCCCATAAGTTCAGCCGCGCGACCCCCTACTACCGCTACGATCGCCTCGAGGTTGACGACTCTGACCCCTTCTACCGGCCCAACACCACCGACCTGGAGTCGCACACCTGGGGCGCCCGGCTGGAGACGGGGACCTGGTCCGCCATCAAGCTGGAGTTCCTGCGGAGCGATCCGGAGCGCGGCCGGCCTTATACGAGCGCCTTCGCTCAGGTCGCATTCACGTTTTGAAGCCGCGACGGCCGCCTCGGAAGGCTGCGACGCTGTTCGCGTGCCTGCTCGCGTCGGGAGCGGGAGCCGACATGGTGGTGATCGTGCATCCCCAGAATCCACGAACCGAGATCTCCGCCAAGGAACTGAACGAAGCATTCAGGCTGGAGCGCCAGCACTGGGAAGCCGGGCGCCGGATTTACCTGATCCTGACGGAGTCAGGCAGCCGCGAGAAGAACGTGCTGCTGAAGCGGGTCTACAAAATGAGCGATGGCGACTTGAAGCAGTATTGGCTGGGCAAGCTCTACCGCGGCGAGATCGCGGCCTTCCCGCGGATCGCCCAGTCGGGGCTCCTGGTCAAGCGCCTGGTCGCCCAGGCTCAGAACGCGATCAGCGTGATCGACCAAAGCGCGCTCGACAGCACGGTCAAGGCTCTCACTATCGACGGCAAACGGGCGGGCGAGCCGGGTTACTTGCTTCGGGAGTAAGGCGGGAGTCATGCGGATCCGGACCAAGCTGAGCCTGCTGCTGACGAGCATCGCCCTGGCGCCGCCTCTGATTGTGGGCGCCTTCGCTTACCGCAGCGCCCGCCAATCGATCGAGCAGAGCCTTGGGCAGTTCTTTGAACTTCAGGCGACGCAAAGCATCGGCGCTTTGGATCGCGAACTCCTCGGCCTTTACCAGACCGCTCAGGCGTGGACCGGACTGGAACTGATGCAGGACGTCCTGAGCGACGACATCGACGGACGCCTCGCCGCCTTCCTGATCGAGCAGGGACGGCGCAACCCACTCATCGAACGCGCGATCATCATCGACCCCAAGGGCCTCGTGGTCGCGGCCAACCGTCCCGTGTGGATCGGCCAGAATGATGGCGGAGCTCCCGCCCTGCCCCTTCGCGAGGACTACCCGTGCCACGACGGCGGCGAAGCCAGCCACCCCCTTCTCACCTGCCAGTTTGTACTTCGGGCGGCCTTCGACGAAACCAGGGAGATTGGGCGCCTGTCGGTGTCGTGGAACGTGGCTGACCTGACGCCGCCGAATCTGCTCCGCGCCGCTCCGGCCCAAAGCCGCGGCACCCTGTTGTTCTTTCGACAGGACGGCCTGCTGGTGTTTTCACGCCCGGGGCCAGAACAAGAAATGGCGGGGCGGAATCTGGTCGCGGCCCCGTTCAGGGCGGGAAGCGAGGGGAGCGGAGTCCGGATCGAACGTCTGGGGGAGAAGGAGTACCTGGTGGGATACGCCCACTCCCGCGGAGCCTCAGGCTGGTCGGCCCTCGTCGTGGAGGACGTCGCGGCGGCTTTCGCGCCCGCGTCCGAGCTGAGACGGTTGGTACTCGGCCTGGGCGGGCTCGCCGCCTTAGGAACCTTCTTGCTTTCCGTGGCGCTGGCTCGCCGCGTGACCCGCCCGCTCTTGGAGATCGAGGAAGGCGCTCGCCGCGTCGCCGGTGGCGACCTTGGCACGAATATCGTTCCGCAGTCCAAGGACGAATTCGGGGCACTGGCGAAGAGCTTCGCCCAGATGGTCAAGGACCTGGCCCGGCAGCGCGAACAACTCGTCGACAAGGACTACGTCGAGTCGATCCTGTTTAACATGATCGACGGCCTGATCCTGGTCGACGATTCCGGCCGCGTCCTGCGCGTCAATCGCGCGCTCGTCGAAATGATGGCCTCCCGCGAGGAGCGTCTGCTCGGGCGGCCGGCGGGCTCCCTGTTTCACGACGGCTTCAAGGCGTTCGAGGAGCGGGTGCTTGAGGTCGCCCTCCGAGGCGAGCCGGCCCGCGAGGTGGAGCTGGAGCTTGCCGCCGAGAGCGGGAAGCGGCTTCCCGTGACGGTGTCGGCGGGGGTCATTCCCGGCAAGAATGACGCGCCGCGCTCCGTCGTCTGCATCGCCACCGACATCAGCCAGCGCAAGCAGGGCGAACACGCTCTGGTTGCGGCGCGCGAGATCGCGGAGGCGGGCGGCCAGGCCAAGGCCCAGTTCCTGGCCACGATCAGCCATGAGATACGGACCCCGCTCAACGGCATCATCGGAACCATGGAGATGCTGGCGAGCAGCCGGCTCAGCGGAGAACAGCGCCAGTACGCGGAGACGGCACAGCGCTCCGGGGAGCTCCTCCTCGCGGTCCTGAACGATGTCCTGGACTTCTCGAAGATCGATTCGGGACGATTGGATCTGGAGACGATCGACTTCGACCCGCGTTCTTCCGTCGAAACGGTGGGCGACATCCTGTCGCTCAAAGCCCACGACAAAGGTCTCGAGCTCTGCGTGCTCGTCGCCCCCGATCTGCCGGAGCGGGTCCGGGGCGATCCGACCCGCCTCCGCCAGGTGCTCTTGAACCTCGGGAGCAACGCGGTCAAGTTCACGGCGAAAGGATCGGTGGTGATCCGCGCCGAGCGGGGCGAGGCGGGGCGCTGTCGATTCTCGGTCACCGATACCGGGATCGGCATTCCGGAGCCGCTCCAGGATCGGCTCTTCAAGCCGTTTTCGCAACTCGAAGCCTCCACCACCAGGACGCATGGGGGAACCGGCCTGGGGCTCGCCATCGCGCGGCAGCTCGTGGATCTGATGGGAGGAGAGATCGGCTTCACCAGTGAGGAGAACCGAGGATCGACGTTCTTCTTCGAGATCCCTCTCCCCGAGGTCGAAGTTCAGGCGGTCCAGGGTCAGGAGCAGGGCCGGGGCCTCGCCGGTCTGCGAGTTCTAAGCATCGACGACAATGCCACCAATCGCTTCGTCGTGGGCGAGATGCTGCGCTCGTGGAACTGTGTCGTTGACGAGGCCGCCGACGCATGGGAGGGCCTCGAGAAGCTGCGCGGCGTCGCCTTGGGACCCCGTGAGTTCCAACTCGCCCTCGTCGATTTCCAGATGCCCGAGATGGACGGGGGCCAGCTCGCTCAGGAAATCAAGAGCGACCCGCGCCTGCAGAAAATCCCCCTGATCCTGCTCACTTCCATGCCCCAACATGGCGATGCGGCCCAGACCAGCAAGCTTGGCTTTTCGGCCTACCTGACCAAGCCCATAAGGCGCGCCGTCCTCCACGACACAATTGTGGCCGTGCTGGGTCTCGGCGATGCGCCCGGCCAGCCGCAGCTCAAACTTGTCACCGCCCACTATTTGAGCGAGAGGGCGAGCGCCAAGCGCCGCATCCTCGTGGTCGCCGACAGTCTGGCCTTGCGGCAGGCGACCGTCCGGGGCCTGGAGGATTCCGGGTACGCGTGCGACGTGGCCGGAGATGGCGACGAAGCCCTGCGCGCCGTGGCGCGCGTGGCCTACGACCTGGTGTTCCTGGACTGGAGCCTGCCCGGAATGGGAGGCGATGGAGTGGCGCGGGAGATCCGCCGCCAGGGCCAGGGCCGGGACGGGGCGACACTCATCGCGATGACGCGCGAACCTGGCGCCACTATGTGGCGCGAGGCCGGGATGGACGACTTCGTCCCGTCCCCGCCGAGCCGGGAGGAGCTGTCCCGGATCGCGGAACGCTATGCTCCGCGCTCGCCTGCGGCGGCGCGGGGCGGGTCACCTCAGGCGGAGTGAGGGGCCGTTTTCAAGGTGCCACGGCGAAGGGCAGCCTGCCCTCCGTAGACTTCTTGGCGCGGTTGTCCGTCACCCTCAGGTTCAACTCAAGATCGCCGAAGGTGAAAGCTCCGAGCGGGATCAGCATTCCCACGGCCACCGAGCCGGGCGTCGGGTCGAATGCCTTTCCGAGAGTGTCCCCGTTCAACCCGAGGCTTCACCTTGTTGAAGAAGTGTAGTCCCTTGGCGCCGCGCTCGTAAAAGAGGCCCTTGTCGGACTCTGTTGGCTCGGCCAGGCCTGGCCCGCGTCAACCCCCGAGGGGCTCCCGCGCTCATCAGCACCCAGGCCACGACTATGGAACGTACCATTCTCCAACCTTTCTGAACGGTTCACCGGGTGCTGCGGGCATCTGCATGAGGTATGCCCCCGTGGAAGCGAACCGGCGGTCGGCGTTGAACGACACCGACGGGTACGCGGTTGCATTGACGGAGCTGCCCGTCATGTGCTCGATGCGCTCGATGAAATACTCCCGAGAGCCTATTGTGCGCGGCATGTTCAGGGCATCGGCCGCCACGACCACCGCGAAGAAGGCGTTGACGGCGACACGGCGATCCGCGGGCTTCAGGCCGCTCGCTCTCATCCACCCGAGGGATCGCGCGGCGTGTCGATCGAATTCATCGGGCGGAACGAAGGGATGGGCCAGCAGCGCGCGTGCGGCCAGGGGCCGGGGCAGCCGGGCCGCTTCTTCGCCCAGCAGGCTCGAAGACAAGTACAAGGTAGTAACGCCATCGAGCGCCTTCGAGCCGGCCAGCGCCTCGAGGGCGGCCATGTCGCCGGCGTGGAGCCACAGCACCAGGGTGCTGGCATCGCCTATCACCGTGCTCCAGGCTTCGGCGTTGAGCGTGGTCGAAGAAGGCACGCATTCGGGCCGCGCGGCCCCCGGCCCGAACTCGCGCGCCAGCGTGGCGGCCGCGGCCTGGCCCGCGGAGCCGCACCGCGACACCTGACGCACGTTCGGGGGAGGCTTGGCCGCGCCAAGATGGTGCGCGATAGTTTGCGCTTCGAGGGTGACGCCCTTCGAAAAGTACAGCGAATAGAAACCGTCGCCCGCGGGTATTGTGGGCGGAAGCGGCGTCTGGGGGAGGATGGTCGGGATCCGGTGGCGCTCCGAGAACGCATCGATTGGCGACCAGTCCTCGTCCGCGATCCCGCTGACAATCGCGAAGACCGGCTGTTTCCGGTACAGGTCTTCGAGCTGGGCCGGCCATTCCTTCGGCGCGCCCTGAAGCTCCCATTCGTCGAGGACCCAGTCTCGATATCCCTCGTAGTGTGGCTTCATGTCCCAGGCGCCTTTGGTGCGGCGGCGGGTCTCGTATCTGGTGCCGCCGTTCTTCGCGCGGACGAACGTCCGCAGGACCTCGAGCATCGAAGAGCGGCGAGCGGCGCTCACGTGGGGCGTCAGGATGGTCGCGACATGAACGGTGGCCTCGTCAACGCCCGGCGGCGGCTCGGCGCCGAGCGCGCGCAGATAGGCGCCCAGGGCTTTAGCATCCGCGTCGGCGATCGCGTAGCGCGGCATGGTCGCGGACAGGGTGCGGCCGGCGGGGTCGACGCCGTCGCGCAGCGCGCGCCACAACATTTCGTCCGTGTAGGCCGGGCGTGTGCCTTCACCCGTCGTCCGCGGGGGCCCGATCTGGGGAGCGCCCTTCGTCACCGGCGCGAAGAGGACGGGCCCGACGATCGGGGGCACGACCAGCGTCCCCTCCGCGGTGCCCATGCCGCTGCGGCGGTGGCAGTTCACGCACGGCAACTCCGTGCTCTCGACATGGATATCTCCCTCCACCGTCGCGGCGACGGCGGCACCGCTGATCGAAAGACCCAGCATGTAGAAGCGCTCGCCGGGCGAAGGCTTTCCCGGGGGGGCGATCGGACGCGCGGGCAGGTTCGGGCGCCTCGGCTGGGCCACGGGACGGGGCGCCGGCGAAGGCTCGAGTGTGGCGGGCAGGCGCGGCTCACCCGTCACCGGGGCCGCGGGTGAGACGGTCAGCAGGGCCACGTTCGCGGCCACGGCCAGCAACCGCAAGGCCCGGAGCCAAAGCGCCTCGGTCCTGGGCCGAGGGCCGGAGGTCATGGGCCGGGGGATGGGCTCAGCTGCCCCTTGACCGCGCGCCTGAGCGTTTCGGCGCTCGAGAAACCGTCGAGCGCGATCCAGGGAGCCAGGGCCGCGGGCCGGACGAAGGTCCCGGCCACGTGATTGTTCTTGCCCCCGCGATAGCTGCCGAAGGCCCGCTGGGCGGCCACTATGGCGGCGGGCCGGCCGGTCAGGAACCGCCACGAGGGCGGGGCGTGATAGCGCGCGGCGTAGGCCTGGAGCGCCTTCGCCGTGTCGTTGCCCGGATCGATGGAAATCGAAACCACGCGCACGCTGTCGCGCTCGGTTCCGAGGTTCCTCAGGAATTGCGACATCCCCGAGCTCATGACCGGGCAGATGGTCGTGCATGTCGTGAAGATGAAGTTGACCAGGACCGGCTTTTCGGACTCGAGGGCCTCGCGGAGCGTCGTGGCCCGTCCGTCCTGGTCCACGAGCGCGATGTCGCCGAGAGCGGGCTGCGGCGCCATGACGCGGGCCGAAGGCTCGGGCCGCGGGACCGCCATCTGGGCCTGGTGCTCTTCGTGCCCGGTGGGGGCCTGGGCGACGGCGACCGTCGACGACATCGCCACGGCGCCCCCGACCACAACTCCGGCCAGCCACGGTCTCATGCTCATGGAGTCCCCTTCCTCATGAAGTCCCCTTCATTCCAGCGGCCGCGACCGCACTTCGTGCGCCGGGTCCGCGCCGCCCGTCAGCGGAAGGAGGCCGGTCAGCCCGACCACGGTCGCACCGATCCGTAACCCCGTCACGATCACTTCCTGGTTGTCGCGCTCCCTGGCGCGGCCGGCATCGCAAAGCGTGAGTCGTGAATCGGCGGGTTGACGCGCACGGTCTCCACGGTGAGGATGTTCGGCTCCTTCGCCCCCTCGGTCCGCGTCTCGTAGCGGCGCGGGATCAGCAGACCGTCCGCCGCCTGCCAGTCGCGGTAGAAGGTCTCGACGCGGCGCTGGCGCTTGGCGAGCGTGCGCAGGGCGTCGACCTTGACCTCGAGGGCGCTCTCGGCGTCGAGGTACACCCATCGGACGGCCCCGCCGGGCAAGGTCACCTGCAGCTTGAAGGCGTCTCGTCCCTCGACCGGCTCGCGTCCCACGAGCGAGATGGCGATTCCTCGGCGGACGTAGTCGAAGAGCAGGCCGTAGAGGTCGGCCGAGCCAGCCGCCTCGCGCAACTCCTCCCTGGTCAAAGGCTCAGCCGTTGTCCGACCCTGGAACGGCGCCAGCTTCCAGCCCGTTTTGCCGTCGGAACACTGGACGACGGTCGCGCCGTCGAAGATGTACTCGAGGCGCATCTTGCCGGGCCGCTTCTGCTCGAGGACGTACGGCACCTGCATGCCCTTGCCCACGTCCATCTTGCCGGTCAGCTTGAGCGAGGAGACGGCCCGCCAGGCTTTGGCGCCGCCGCGCGCGGCGACGTTGCGGGTCACCAGACCGTTCACCGTCTGGGCTTGCCCCAACGCGGGCAGGC
This sequence comes from Vicinamibacteria bacterium, assembly GCA_031412915.1. Taxonomy (GTDB): domain Bacteria; phylum Acidobacteriota; class Vicinamibacteria; order Fen-336; family JAGNNV01; genus JAGNNV01. The sequence continues at coordinate 9,017 of JANODX010000144.1, forward strand.
ATAACGCGACCACGGCCGCCGCGAACACTGTTCTCGACCTCATTGCTGTTACTTCTCCTCAGAGTCCCTATTGTACGACGAGCCCGTCGGCGCGGAACTCGCCGATCTCGATGTCTACATGCTGGCCCGGCTTCACCAGCTTGCCCGGGTTCGCGAAAAACATCCAGTAGATGCGCCCGGCGACGGGCACGTTCGAATTGCGGAGCGCGCCGGTCGTGGGCGGCGTGGGCACGATGAGCCTGGCCCCCGTCTCCACGAGGGTCAACACCGGCTTGGTGCGGCGCTCGAACAGCGGCTTCGCCTTCTTCGGGTCCAGCACCTTGTAGCGGAACTCGAGCATGTAGCCGGCCGCCGTCTGCCGCACGTACATCGGCTCGACGCCCCACTGCCGCTTCATCAACGTGTTCTCGCGTGGGTGGCGGGGCGGCTCGGGCGAGACGGTCGGCTCCGGGGAAACCGTGGCCTGCCCCGGCCCTTCGAGCGCACGCGCGTCGCGCGCGAGCCCGAAGGCGGCGAACAAGGCGAGGCCGCCCGCGAGCGGCCCCTTGCGCCAGCTGGTTTGTACCCGATCGGGGGGCGCCGGCCCGAGTGGCCGGCCCCCGGACCAGGGCTGTTCCAGATTTATCATTGCGTTCTGTGGCGTGACCAAGCACCGACGCTGCTCAGGCCTTCCCTCGAGCAGTCACCGCGTACTACCGCACTCAGTGTCGATTAGTTTCCGGTCAGGTTCAGCACCGCCGGGTCGTTGGTCGCCGTGTTCGGTGCCGGGCCGGTAGGCACAGATAGCGTGCCCGTACGGGGGGTAGTAGTTCCGGCCCCACCGCCATTAAAGTTGATCGATATCTGGCAGGTAACGCCGGGGTTCCGCGTTGTCCCTTGGCACGTGTCAGTTGTACCCTTGGTGAACCCAGTGCCGGCTACGGTCGCTGTCCCGTACCTGACCGGCGCTGTACCCGAGTTATTGATGGTGACAGTGCTGGTCACGACGCCGGTCCGGGCGCCGAACGCGAGCGTCCGCGTCGTCGTCCCCGACAGCGTCGTACCAGTCAGGCTCGTAGCCGTGAACGCCACGGCGCCCCGGGTGCCCGTGCCCCATACCGGCGAGGCGTTCCCAATGCCAGACAAGACATTGACAGCGGCACGTCCACCGCTGAGCAGAACTCCCGTGCCCTTGTTGCCCACAGAGGTCGGCGCAAACACCACACTAAACGTGCACGAGGCGCCAATCGCAAGCTGCGTCGTTCCCGTGCAGGTGTCGCCCGCACGGAACGCGGCCAGGAACTGGCTGCTGAAGTCTGTCCCAAGCAGCGGGGCCAAGATCGTCGGGTTGCCGTTCAGCCACAGCTCACCAGCGCTGGCTACCAGGCAACCGGCCGGATTATTGAAACCTGCGCAGTTCGTCACGGTGAACTGGAACGGTGCGCTCAGGGTCCCAACCTGCTGGTTGCCGAAGTTACGACCGGTCAGCGCTCCCGGCTGAATTGTGTACGCCGGACTCACGCCGGTCCCGGTCAGCGAAAGAGGGATGGACGGCGCATTCGAGGCGTTCACGTTCAGCGTGGAGGTCTGCGGACCGCCAGTTGCCAGCGGCGCGAAGGTCACGTTGAGCGTGCACGATGCTCCCGGAGTCAGACCGCTACCGCCGATCGGGCAGTTCACGTTGGCGAACGTGAAACGACCGGTCACGTTGCCGTTCGTGATGGACGGGGCTGCGAGCACCAGGTTCACCGTCCCGGCGCTGACCACCGTGACCGCGAGCGTCCTGGCGGTGTTGACCGAGACGTTACCGAAGGGCAGCGAATTCGGCGTCACGGCCATGTTCGGACCGGGCACGCCCCTCTCATCAGCGCCGCGGTCCACTCCCGTCCCCTGCGGCCGGGTTTGATTGTCGAAATCGTGGTTCGGCGCGCCCGAGCTTGTTCCGTTGTTCAGTCCAGCAGTGGTGCCACCGACGTGGTAGTTCCAGGGTGTGCTCGTGGCCGGCCAGGCCTGCGTCAGCGGACCGTAGCGCACGTCGATGAAGTTGCCGCCCTCGATGACCTCCGCGGCCACCTGCATCGGCCCCGGCGTGCTCAAGGTGCGGGCTCCGTTGCAGTACTGCGTGAGGAAAGCCGGGTTCCCAGTGAGGTTGTTCGAGCCACCGTAGTCCAACGTGCTGAGAATCGAGTAGGTCGGGTTGAGCCGGGTCGAGCTTCCGAACGGCTCACCCAGCACGCCGAGGTCCCAGTAGTTCGCCCCGGCGGAGCACTGGCCGATGGCGGCAGGGGTCAAGGCGGGGAGCAGCCGGGCGGTGGGGGTGGTTGCGTCGTAGTGGAACGCCCGGTTGTGCCACACGATGTTGTTCACGAGCGGCGGGTTGGAGAACAACCCGACTCCCGGGACACCGGCCAGCGCCAGGCTGTGACGCTCCGCGGAGATGCCCGCGGGCTGGGGCGTGGAGGCGTTCGCGATGATGAGCCCGCCCACGGTGGCGGTGCTGTCGTTGTTGGCGACCGTGTTGTTGACGATCGAACCGTGGGTCGTGTCCTGGAGCGAGATTCCCGCGCCCGACCAGCCGGCCACGTTGTTCACGATCATGTTGTTGGTGATCCTCACCCCCCAGTGGTTCAGGACGTCCGTGGACAGTTGCACGTCCCTGCCATTGACGCTCTGCGTGCGGATGCCCCCGCCGTGCCCGGTGGCGGCCTGGTTGCCCTGGATCAGGTTGGCATCGACGACGACGTTGCCGGCGCCGAGGGTGAGCCCGCCGACCGCTGCGGACGGCTCGCCCGCGACGAGGATGCCCCCGCCGGAGCGGTTCAGGCCCTGGTTGAACGTCTGGTTGAACAGGACCTGGTTGTTGGCGATCGTGCCGTAGTTGCTCAGGCCCAGGTGCGCGATCCCGCCACCGTCGCCCAGGTTGAAGTTGCCGCAGATGAAATTGCTGGAGACGCTGTAACCGTCGGAGCCCGTCGCGAGCGCCACGCCGCCGCCGGCACCCGTATCGCTCTGGGCGCCGTTCAGCGTGATCGCGTTGTGGTGGATCTTCAGATTGCGGTTGAATCCGAAGGGTCCATTGCCGATCAGCGGGAGGAACGGGTGTCCGACGCGGACGCCACCGTGCAGGACGCCCGAATTGCTCGTGACGTAGTTGTTGGCGATCTCGAGGTTGTGGGCGTAGCCGTTGACGAAGATCCCGCCGCCGCCGTCGGCGCCGGTGATGGTGAATCCGTCGATGCGCGACGGGTTGGTCCCGCTCAAGAATGAGCGGCCGGTCGAGTTGGTCGGATCGTTCTTCGCGAGCACGGTGACGCCCGCACCCAGCTCCGTCCCGAAGAGCCCCCCCCCGACGATGTCGAATACCGCGGGCTGGCCGGGGAGCAAGTCGACGGTCCCGGCGGCGATGAGGCCCTTGACCTTCGTGCGCCACGCGTCCAGTTTCTCCGTGGGACGCTTGATCGCGTTGATGATGGTCGCGGCGCCCGAGCCCTGAAGCCGGACGGGCTTCCACATGACGACGAGCTCTTCGTAGGTGCCGGGCGCGACGAGGATCAGGGAGCCGGGAGCCGCCCCGTCGATCGCCGCCTGGATCGAGCCGCCGGCCGGGACGCGGATCGGCGTCTCATTGCTGACGGTGACGGTGACCGTGTTGATCGAGCTCTTGCCGTTGTCGCCGCGGGTGACCACGAGCTCGCCCGTGGTTGTGCCGTTGGGCATTCTGACTCTGATCTGGCCGTTGGCCCACGACACGATCGGGACCAGTACCCCCCCGACCGTCACCGTGCCCTGAGTCGAGCCGAAGCCGAAGTCGCGGGTGATGGTCGGCTGGTTGTAGGGCGCGGCCGCCAGCGGACCCTGGTGGGCCGGGTTGGGCACAATCGTCGCACCATTCGAGGAAATAGTCAGGTTGCGGCTTGCCCCGCTCGCCGTGCTGCTGATCCACGGCCCAAAGTCGTTGGGTCCGCCGGTCTGGGGGCGGACCTGCGCGATAACCGGCGTGCCGTCGGTGCACGCGCAGTCCACTGAGTTGAATCCGGCCGCGAACGCCGCATTCGGCAGGAGCGGCGTGTCGAGGTAGGTGGTCGTTCCCGGCATGTACATCAGCGTGTAGCAGAAGATGCCGTAGTTGGGGTTGCGCATGGGGTCGAGCTGCCCGTTCGCGAGCGGCCCCGGGTCGTTCAGGCAGACCATGTGCATGGCGGGGGAGTACCCGCTCGGCATCGGGATGTTCGCGCTGAAGGTCGAGGGCAGCACGCCGTTGTAGATGCCGAAGGCGTCGGTGTAGCCGCGGTAGATCTCCTGCCCCTTGAAGTCGCGCATCGACACCGGCAGGAAGGCCGGCCCCCACTTGTCGCCGAAGCTCGGCGAGGCGGGGTTCGTCTCCACCGCGATGTCGTCGGTGGTCAGGCCCCGGAACTGCCCGGCGACCGGCGTCGAGGTGAACAGGTGGAAGTCGGCCGCCGCCTGCGACTGGTCGGACAGGATCACCGCCTTGCGGTTACACAGCGGCCGATCGGCGCCGGCGAAGGGCGCGTATGTTCCGATACCCGGGAACAGACTGAGCTCGGCGGGCACCAGGTGATCCGGTCCCACGCAGGGCGGCTGGGCGAGCCCGGGCTCGGCGCCCTGGACCGAGAGCACCATCGCCTGGTCGGGCACGGCCGCGAGCATCGCGCCCCCCGGCAGCATCACCGCCACCGGAGCGATGGTCGCGAAACTATCGCCGAAGTCAACGTTCTTGTCCTCCTCCTTGTACAGCTCGTAGCCCGGCGGAGGCACGACTTCCACGACGTACTTGCCGGGCTGGAGGCCGGTGAAGGCGTACCCGCCGTCGAAGACCGCCCCGGGCCGGACCTGTTCGAAGTTGCGCACGCCGTCGAAGCACCGCGTCCGGTCGCCGCCGAGCGTCTGGGTGACAAAGGGATTGCCGGGGGTCTCGCCTTCGCAGCCCGTTATGGACGACGCGGCGGCGTCCCAGTTGTCGGTCTGGACTTCCTGCACGAGGGCCAGAGTCTTTCCGCCGGTACTCGTTGCCACCTCGCGGTAGAGGCGGACCTTGACGCTGGGGATGCCGGGCTCCCAGGGGTCGCCGACGGTGAGCCGCGGGTCGTTCTCGCCGCGCGTCGAGGCGTAGTAGACGATCCCCGAGATCCCGCCGTTCTCCCCGGGCTTGTACGGAGCCTTGCCCCACTCGAAGATGCTGGTCATGCCGGGCATGGACTGGAAGCCCTCCAGCAGCACGGGGCCAGTCTCGGTGCGGGGGCTGCCGGTCTGCGGATTGAGGAGACCGGGGTAGGGTCCGCTGCTGACGTCGCCGCCGCCGTCCACGGTCACGGTCACGCCCGTCGGCTTGAACCGCGAAAAGTCGATCTCCGCCACCTGCCAGGCGCCGTAGGGGAACACCTGGTCGAAAGGCACGAAGCCCGTCGTGTCGGTGGGGAAGGACTGCTCGACCGTACCGTCGCGGAAGCGCAGGTTCACCACCTTGTCCGGGATCCCCGCCTCGTTGGGCTGGCGAATGCCGTCCTCGTTGGCGTCCAGGAACACGGTGTGCTCGTGGCGCCCGAACCACGTGGGAACGGGGATGTTCCCAACATTGCCCCCGCCGGGGACGGTCACGACCCGATAAGAAATGATCTGGTCGAGGTACTCGTCCCAGATGGCGAGCTGGTACGTGCCGTTGGGAATGTTGCCGATGCTGAAGTTGCCCTCGGGGTCAGCCTGGACCGTCTTGATGTTGGGCCCGTTGCCCGCGTTGCTGTTGACGCCGACCCAGGCCCGCGTGTGGCCGAGGGCATCGTACGAGCCGCTGTCGAAGGCTTGCCCGCTGGGCGCGCGCCCGGCGTGCACCATGGTGACGCTGCCGCTGATCGTGTTACTCCCGCCGGGGTTGACCAGATGTGCGGGGTTCACGAAACCGATGAACGCGTGGAAGCCCGGCGCGCCGAACTCCACCAGGAAGGGCGGCTCGCCCGCCTTCACCCAGTTGTCCTGCAGCTTCGTGCCCTCGATGGTCGAGGTCTGCGTCCAGGTCCCAGACAAGCCCGCAGGAGGCGTGACGACGACGCCGTACTTGCCGGGGGAAAGGTCCTTGATGAGCGCGGTGCCGTCGGGGCAGGTGACGATCACGCCCACAGGCGCCGTGCCGGGGCAGGCGGCGGTGCCGAACAAGGAGTTCTTCAGCGGGTTGCCGAAGGCGTCCTGGCTCATCGTCCCGCCCGACATGCCGTAGCGCCCACCGGCGTCTTCAAGGGTGATCTGGAAGCCGCCCAGACGCGGTTCGTTGGCTTCGGGGACGCCGTTGGTCGGAGAGATGTCCTCGAACGCGATCACGCTGATCTGGGCGGTCGGGATCGGCTGGTTGTTCACGATCACCGTGACCGTACGGGGTGGGTTGATGGATCCCGGCGGGATCGGGGCGCCGCCTATCGAATGGCCGGCGCCGGTGCCCGCGTCGTTGGGCAGGACCGAGACGTAGTAGTGCTTCGTCGGGTCGAGCGCGAGCTCACTGAACAACATCTGCGCGCCGCAGGGCGCTTCACCAATAGCATCGGGCTCCGGAGGAGCGGGTGCGGCGATCCCGACGCAGCCCTGGGCCACCACCGGCATATAGCTCTTGTGGAAGTTCGTCGACGTCGTCTCGCCGGACGGTAGGGGAGCGGCGGGGTTGATGTGGTACGTCGCGTCCTCCTGGACCAGCCACCGGTAGGCCGTCACCGAAGCGCCGAGGGGGTCCACGACGTTCAGGGTGATGTTGGCCACCCGGTTGACCATGAGCGAGACCGTCGCGGCCGCGCTCTGCGCCGGGCCGTCCGTGGCGCGGTAGGTGAAGCTGTCGGGGCCCGTGTAGCTCCCGCTCGGATTGTAGGTGAACGACCCGTTCGTGTTCAGCGTGAGCGAGCCATGGGACGGTCCAGTCACCACCACGGCGCTCAGCGTTGCGCCTTCCGGATCCGAGTCGTTGCCCAGAACACCGTGGGCAGCATCGACCGTGAGGGTTGGTCTGCTGTTGACGTAGGGCCCGTCGTTGGCGGCCACCGGAGCGTCGTTCACGAATGAGACGTTCAGCGTGACCTGGGCGCCGTAGCTATTCGTTCCGTCGCTGGCACTATAGGTGAAGCCGTCGGCGCCGGAGAAGTCCGGGTTCGGCGAGTAGGTAAACGAGCCGCTCGCGAGCAGCGTGAGCGTGCCGTTGGACGGTCCGCTCACCAAAACTGCATTCGAAAGCCCGGTGTCGTTCGTCAGCACGCTCGTCGGGGCCGGCCATGACGACGAACAACTTGGAGTCAAGCCACAGTCCTCGGGAACCGTGTAGGTGTCGTTGACCGCCTTACCTGTAGTGGGGGTTGGCGTGGACCCTGTGCCCACCTGCAGGTACGCCAGCATCCCGCCGTCCGGCTGGTTGTAATTGGACAGATCCAGCATGCGGTCGAAGAGCGGGTACGTCGCATTGGCGGCAGGCATGGCGACGAGGACGTCGAGCGTCTTGCCCGCGGGCAGGAGCGTCGATGCCTGCTGCTTGACGAGTCCGGGATACAGATTGCCGTCCTCCGCGACCAGCCCCATGTTGAGGCCGACGATCGCCGGGGTGTGGGACCGCAGGCCGGCGTTGAGGAGGCGCAGAAGCACGTTGTCCCCGGGCGCCCCTGCCCCAACTGGCGGCGGCGGTGTCGCCTTGTCGTACGGCGCACCGTTGATCAGGAAGTGGGTCGGCGTGTAGTCCACCGTGCACGGGTAGCCGGTCGTGGGGGTTTGCAGGTAGTCGGCCAGCTTGACGCACGCCGTCGTCAGCGGCATCGATGCCGCCGCCGCGTCCGCCACGCGCTTGTTCTGCCAGTAGTCGATCTCGCTGAAGAGCAGCAGGGCGTCGGCGTCGTAGCAGCTATTGACGTTGTCGTAGGCCGACTGGCCTGTCGCGCACGATCCAGCGGTCAACGTCGCAGGCCCGACGACCAGCGCCCCGTATAGGCCCATCGGCACCTGGATCGACGGGTGGGTGCCGCTCTGGTAGAGATAGGTGCCGGGGCGCAAGGAGTTCCAGCTGTAGGTGCCGGTTTCGCCGGCCGCAGTCTCGTGCGTCAAGGACTGGACGCGTCCCCCGACTATCTCGGGTTCGCCCCCGCCCGCCTGGCCGGGGATCAGGATCGAGACCAGCGCGGGCAGCGTGTTCGTGAGGTGGATGGTCAGGTTGTCGCCCACGGCGACGTTGATTCTCGGCATCGGTGCCCCCAACCCCGACGGCACGCAATTCTCATTAGTAGCGTCTCCGGGGAGGTCTGGGTCGCAGACAAAGACCCACATCGGCACCGTGACGGCGCCTGGCAGGGTCTTCGTGGCGCTCTGCGCCTGGAGGTAGACGTCGACGGCGGCGGCGGATGAGACGCCCGCGGTGAACAGGACGCTCGCGCCCGCGAGCGCGGCACTCCTAAGAATGGCCTCTACAAAGGTCGATCGCATTGCTCTTCTCCTCCGCGTTACGGAATTTCGACCCCGGGGGCTTCGATGATCAGCATGGTCATCATCCCGCCGGGGAACACGTCGTTATTGACCAATTCCCGCTCGGTGTGCGAGTGCCACATGTAGGTGAACCCGGCACTCGGGTTCATCCCGCCCTCGCCGGGGGGGAGGCTTCCGAGCGCGCCCAGATAGGGGCTGCCGCTGTAGAAGCCGCCGAACGTCAGATTGCTCAGATTGGGCAGGGTCACGGGGATCGGCCGACCGTGGTCCGGAGCCCACTCGTTCGGCTTCAAAGCGTCGGTCGGCGCGTGCCCGTACATGTCCCAGCCCAGATCCTTGCCGGTCCACTCGAAGATCGCGTCGGCCGTTCCGCCCGGCACCGACTGGATCGTGAACAGAAGCGGCCCGGCGAGCTTGGTCGGGTCGGTGGCACTCAGGAGCAGTCGGCCGTCGCGGGCCAGGACGCGGGAGTGGTTGCCGTGGGTGTGGAAGGGATGGATCTCGTGGTTCGCTCCCACCACCCGGAGCAGCAACCGCTCGCCGGGGTGCATACGTGGCAGGCTGTTGTAAGGCTGAGTCGGCAGCAGACCCGTCCCCGCCTCGGCCATCGTGTCCGGCGCCGCGCGCCCGTTGATGAGCCAGTACTCCGAGTGGTACGGCTCGGTGGCGACGTCCATGGGGCCCGGTCCCGAGGCCTGCAGCTCCGCCGCGCGGTGGATGTCGATGTCGATCTCGCTCAGCAGGAACAGGTGCTCGCGGTCGAAGCAGGTCTCCGGGTGATTGTAGGCGGAGTCCGTGCATCCGGCGGCCGGCTCTAACGGCCGCACGATCAGGGCGCCGTAGAGCCCCATCTCGACCTGGAGATCCGGCCGCGTCCCGCTGTGGTACTGGTACGTCCCGGGTTCGCTGGGGGTGAACGTGTAGGTGACGGACCCGCCGGGCGGCGCTTCCTGGGTCAGCAGACCCGGGGCGCCACCTGTGGTCGTCACCGCTTGCCCCGGGAACACGATCGAGGTGTTGCCCGCGGCCGCGGGCAGGGCGTTGTTGAGCGTCACCGTGACCGGTGTACCCGCGGTCACGATCAACGTCGGTCCCGGCAACTGCATCGTGGAGCCGATGCTGTAGCCCCACGAGTAGACGGAGCCTCCGTCGGCGATGAAGATCTGGCCCGCGCTCGCCGTGAGGATGAAGGCGGGGCCGGTGACACCGTCAATCGCGGCGCGCGCGGCTGCGGGCGCCAGCAGCACCGTCGCGGCGGCGACGACCGAAAACAGCCGGGCCAGCCCGGCACTTTGCTTCTTTGGCTCGAATCTAGTCATGGCCGCTCTCCTAGTTAGTGACCCGAATCTCGGTCATCATCCCGCCGAAGTTCTCGGCGTCGTTCGCGAGCTGGTGGAGGTTCTTCGTGTAGAGGAAGTAGGTCCCCGCTGCCGTCGGAGTGAGGATCACGTCCGCCGACTGGCCGCCGCCGAGCGTCAGCGAGTTGGTCTTGTAGTACATGTTGTTGCCCGCGCCGTCGCGCAGCAGTCGCGCGTCGAGCCCGACCACCTCCATCGGGATCCCGTTCGTCCCCAGCGTGTTGAACAGGGTGACGTTCAGGTTGGAGATGCGGAGCAGGATGCGCTGGCCCACCGTCGCCGTGATCAGGCTGGACACCGGCTGGGAGGGCTGCACTTTCCCGAGCGGGTCCGTCGTGGAGAGCACGCCCGGGTTGACGGTGTCCGGGTAACCGCGGCCGTTCAGCAGGAAGTAGCGGTCCTTCATCCCGGCGAAGGGCAGCGGCTGGACGTTGAAGCTGGCGTCGTGGAAGTCGGGGTCGAAGGAGCCGATCTGTATCGGGTACTCCACGTCGTAGCGCGTCGAGCCGTCCCCGTCGTTGAAGGCGTATTTGGCACCGGCTAGATGCGTCGCGCTGGTGTTGATTGCCGGCGACGGCGTCGTCCCGCCGATGTTGATGTTCGCCCCGTTGGTCCCGAACGCGGCGAAGAGGCTAGTGCCTGGGGTCAGATTGTTCTGCCTCGGCCGCACGTAGAGGTTGCCGAGCATGCCCATCTGCATATGCTCGGCCGCCTCGACGTGGCAGTGGTACATGTACGTCCCCGCGTCCTTGGCGTTGTAGTAGTAGGTCAGGCTGGCCGCCATGTTGACCGAGATCGAGGAGTCGGGCACGCCGTCGAAGATCGGCGCCGCCTGCGCGAAGCCGTGCCAGTGAATACTGTGCGGGTCGAACAGATCGGGCCGCATCGCCATCCCGACGTTGGTGAGGGAGAGGAAGAGCTCGTCGTCCTCGTCCACCGCGATCGTCGGCGCCGGCGCGTTGGCGGCCAAGGTGCCCTCGGTCATGACCCAGCCGGGGTATTCGGGGGCGTTCGGGGCCGGCGCGCCGACATCCGGGACCACGGAGAAGCCGAAGATGTACAACTCCTTTCCGGCGGCGTCGGCCATCTTCACCATGCCGTCGCCCGCCGCCAGGTGACCGCACTTGATGCCGGGTCCTCCCGTTGGGTGCAGCGGCGTGGTCGTCGGACACTGGACGTAGATGTTGCTGTCCTGGGCGCTCGCGGTGAGCGCCGCTAGGAGCACGGAGAACACGATGAGCGCCAGCTGGCGCACGTTGCTCGGGAACATGTCACTACCTCGCTTGAAACCATCTGCCTGGGGCATAAACCAACTCTGTCGGGGGGAAATCCGGTCCTTAAGCGGAAGAAGACGGTCCATCGCCATGTCGGGAGCGCGAAAACCGGCGAACGGCCGAGAAATTGACACAAGAATCCTTTCTGCCCTCGATGGAGCCCTAAATGGCACTCGGAATCGGGGACGTCGGGTACGGTCACGATGTAACGAGATCGACTGGCGTACGAACTGGAATTCCGCAAGCGTACGCGCACTCGGGGTAGCTGCTCTTTGCGCTAGCGCAAGCAGGAGAAATTTCTTGCCTGCGCCTCTTGTGACCAGATGCCAGACATTGCCGGCCACACCGTAGGCTCCGCATTTCGCTGCATCCCTTGCGCCCGCCCAACCTTCAGCAGGAGGGCGCTGCGGGGGGCGGCCCCTTTGAAGCGTCGGGCCGACGGCTTAGTTGGAAACCCTGAAGGGGTTACGAAACGGCGGCGAAACGCGGCCGTCCAGGGGCAGTCAGCGGCGACTGGCCCTCGGCGATTTCCAGCAGTCCCCGCGTATCGTCGACGACGACCGCCTCGCGGCGAGGCCGGACGAGGCCGAGAGCCTCCCATTGCGAAAACAGGCGACTGACCGTGAAGAGCGTGGTACCCGCCATCTGAGCCACTTCCTCGCGGGAGAGCGCTACCAGGACACCTCCGTCCTCCGGCCGTCCGGCTTGTCCCACCAGACGCAACAGCACGTGCGCAACGCGCTGGGGCACCTTCGCGGTTGCCAGCTCGCGGCAGCGCTCTTCGGCGGCGCGCAACCTCTCCGCGAGGATCCTCAGAGCGTTGCGCTGCAGGATCGGCCAGCGGTCGAGCGAGGCTTCGAAACCCTCACGGTCCCAGCAAAGGGCGTTGCTTGTCTCCAGGGCCACGGCGGTGTGCTGGTAGGGGCCGCCGGGCGTGAGCCCGACGCCCCCGCAAAGCTCGCCCGGTCCGACCAGACGCTGAATGATCTCCTGCCCGTCTGAAGAGACCTGAACGAGCTTGAGCCGCCCCGCACTCAGAACCGAAACTTCCGCGGCACACTCGCCCTCGCGAAACAGGACCTGACCCCGACTCAAACGCCGCCCCTTTGCGCGAGACGCAATGTCTTCGCAGTCTCGTGGCGAAAGACCACGGAAGAGCGGCGCCTGCGCGAGGCAGGCCACGCGGCATTCCTGCGCGGGTGAGCGTTGGAGAACGGGATGCATTTGTAATAACGACTTTCGGGTAAGGACCCCAGTGTACCCGACTGTCTTGCGCTGTCAAGGGGGCGTATCGCGCCATCAATAATGTAACCCTGAGGGGTAGCGTCGAGACATTTGACTCGGTAACCCTCGTGGAGGGTTGCGAGCGTGGGAAAAGAGCAGAGACGGCAGTACTTGGCGTCGGTCCACCGGCGATATCGGAGGGCCGGTCGGCAGGGTCGAGCCCGGCTCCTGGATGAGTTTTGCGAGGATTCGGGCTATCACCGCAAGTACGCGATCCGGCTTCTGAACGGGCCCCCTCCGGACCTGGCGCCGAAGAAGCGGCGTCCGCGGGGAGTCTTCTACGGAAAGAGGGTGGTCCAGGCTCTGATCGAGATCTGGACGGCGGCTGGCTATCCGTGGTCGCTGCGGCTCAAGGCACTCCTCACCCGGGCCATTGAGACGCAGATCTTGAAGATCAGCGCGCGGCAGATCGATCGGCGGTTGAAGGAGCACAAGCGGAAGGCAAAGCGTCGGCTCTACGGGCGAACCAAGCCCGGGACGCTCCTAAAACACCAGATTCCGATCAAGACGGAGCACTGGGATGTGAAGACGCCGGGATTCAGCGAGGTCGATCTGGTGTCGCATTCAGGGAGCAAGGCCGACGGAGATTTCATCCATTCCATGAATCTGACCGACATTCTCACGACCTGGGTAGAGACGCGGGCGGTCATGGGGAAAGGAGAAGCGGGGGTTGTTGCCGCCATTGACGACATCCGCAACCATCTGCCTTTCGCCTTGGTGGGCGTGGATTCGGACAACGGCAGCGAGTTCGTCAACCATCATCTGCTGCGGTATTGCCAGGCCAACGAGATTCAGCTCACCCGAGGCCGGCCGTACAAGAAAGATGACAACGCTCATGTCGAGCAGAAGAACTGGACCCACGTGAGGAAGCTGCTCGGCTATGTCCGCTACGACATCGGCGCCGCCTCCGTGGTGGTTCTGCTCGTCCTGTCCCTCGCCGCTCCGGCGAGCGCCCAAACCGCGGCGGCTCCGGCCATGGGGGCGCTCTCCTTCGACCAGGCGGTCGGCCGGGCCCTCGAGAAGAACCCGAACGTCGCCATCGCCGCTGCCAACATCCTCCGCTCCCAGGGCCTGCTCCAGCAGGTCCGTTCCACCACCCTGCCGCGGGTGAGCGCGAGCATCAACAACACCACCCTCGACACCGCCCTGTCCTTCGACACGAGCGTGGTCCA
>JANODX010000145.1:0-28981 GCA_031412915.1 Vicinamibacteria bacterium
CATCTTCCTTCAGATCGATCAAATGCTTGTAAATCAGGTCCACATATTTTGGCTGACCGTAGGGGGCCAGACCCATCACCTTGTACTCACCGGAATTCACCTTGAATCCGGTGTAGTAGGTGAAGGCCGAGTAGAGGAGGCCGATCGAGTGAGGGAAGAGAATCTCGCCCCTCGACTCGAGCTGATTTCCCCTGCCCGTCCAGTAGCTCGTCGTGGCCCATTCGCCCACGCCATCGAAGCAGATGATGGCCGCCTCGTCGAAGGGGGACGGATAGAAGGCCGAGGCCGCGTGCGACTCGTGGTGCTCGCCGAAGAGCAAGCGGCCTTCATAGCCGCAGGCCTTCCGAATTTCCGTGCGCATGTGGAGCTTCTCCTTGAGCCAGAGAGGCATGGCCTTCAGGAATGACGAGACGCCGTGGGGCGCGTAGGCGAGGTAGGTCTCGAGGAGCCGTTCGAACTTCAGAAGAGGCTTGTCGTAGAAGACGACGTAGTCCAGGTCCTGCGGACCGGTGAGGCCGCCTGCTTTCAGGCAGTAGTCGAAGGCGCCCTTGGGAAAGCGGTGGTCGTGCTTCTTGCGGCTGAAGCGTTCCTCCTGGGCGGCGGCTTTGATCTCACCGTCCTGGACCAAGCACGCGGCGGAGTCGTGGTAGTAGGCCGAAACCCCGATTATGTTCACGCAACCCTCGATTTTACTCCCGGGCCCCGAAACGCCCGTCGCAGGCTTTAAGAGGTTTGCCAGAGTTCGATCAGGACACCAAACGGCGCGCGCACCAGGGCCACCAGCCCCTGGCCAAGGATAGGGTCGTCGACGCTCGCCGGACCGCGCACCAGGGATCCGCCTCCGCCGGGGACACGCTCCAGCGTGGCATGAAGGTTGGTGGTGTCGTAGCGAAGACGGCACAACCCTCTTGCCCGGGAAGGGGTCTGCGCCATCGCCTCGCGCCTGCGCTCGAATTCCATGAAGACCAGACGGCCCGAAGAACATCCGGGACGATGCGGCATGGCGAAGCGAAACGAAACCTCCGGTGGCTGGCCCAGGAGAACATCGAAGGGAGACCCGGCGCAGGTGTCCGCCAGGAGAGTCTCGTGCTCCAGGACATCGTTCATGAAATGGATGCAGGTGTCCAGATTCGTCACCACGAACGAGGCGTGCAACGGCTCGCTGCAGTCGACGCCAATAGTCCCATAGGGGGTCTCTGCGTTCACCCGCTCGATCAGAACGATGAAGTCGCCGTCAACTGTGCGGCCAAACGTCTCGTACCTCTTTGGTCCCGGCGGGACGCCATCGAGCATGGGTGCGCTCATGGGAGACAGGAGAACGGGAGGCGAGACGAAATGAACGCCCAATTGCTCGAGCCGCGTGCGAACACCATCAATGCCCAGGGTAGTGAACCCTATCCCGAGCGGCCCGGGAGCTTCGATTCCGAGCGTCCGGGATGGGGGAACGTCCCGGGCCTCGACCAGACGGACGCGGGGCGAGTCCGGCAGATCGGGACGGCCGAGCACGGTTGCGCCTGGCGCCTCATGGAGGTCGAAAAGGCGACTCGCGGTCATCGGCGCGAGCAGCCCGGATGCCATCGCTTTCAGGCCGCAGCCCTTCTCGAACAGCGCGGTTCGCCCCTCCAGATCAGCGGCGCCTACGGTGATTTCGCGAAGAGAGGAAACGGACATGCGAAGCAAAGAATACCCCGTCGGCCTTCGACCCGAAGGACGGGAGATCGATCTGCGGGCGGGGGACAGGTCGGCGTCCCGGGCCGCGACCGCAATCCCGGAAAGGATGGTGCGCTAAACTCCCCGCCTTGCCTTCGTCGCCGGAGTGGCGGAACTGGCAGACGCACGGGACTCAAAATCCCGCGTTGCTCGCAACGTGTGGGTTCGACCCCCACCTCCGGCACCACCTCACGACCGATATCGACGGGCCGCGGTCCGCGGCTCAAACCTCAGCGCCCCACCGATTGGCCACCTTGAAGCTTCCAAAGTTACTCGCGGTGTCGGGGTTGTGGCTGGTCGCCGCACTCCCGGCCACCCCTTCGGACGAGGGGGTGAAGTTCCTCTCTTTCATGGCCCCCCAGCTTGAAGGGGCACGCTACGCTCCTGCAAATGAGGAGTTCGCGTGGGTGGGATGGATCGGCGCCGTCGTCGATCTGGCGGAGAAGGGCAAGTGGTCGGCGTACTTCAGCCCCAACGTCGAGACCATCCTCGGGCACCGCGTTCGATCCTTCGAAGCCGTCCAGGCGAACTATTCTCTCGAGGTTGGCCTGCACCGGGACGTGGGCCGCGGTCGTCTGGCCCCGTTCCTTCATCATGTGTCGAGGCATGTCCAGGATCGCGACAAGCGGCAGACCGTGGACTGGAACTTCCTGGGGGTTCGATACGACTCGCCCTGGCCCGTGAACTGGAAACGTCGCGGAGCTTTCTCGGCGTCTTTCGCTGTCGCCACTCTGGCTTCCGCAGTCGACTACGAGTGGGAGGCGCGGTCGTCCGCCGACATCGATCTTCTGCGCCGGGGGAATCGAGCGCTCTTTCTACTGGCCGATGTCCGTTATGTCGGCGCGGGCGCCAGTGCCGACTTCCCACGAGACCAGCTGAGCGATGTCCGGGCCGAGCTTGGATTCAGACACTGGCAGGGAATGTCTCAGTCCGCCCTCTTTGTCGCGTACGAACGCCGCAGCGACGCGCTGGTTCCCAGGGCGCTGGTGATCGACCGGGCCCTGTTTGGTTTCAGGATCCGCGGCCACAACCGGTCGGCGCCCGCCGTCTCTTCGCTACCCTGAGTCCCTCTGAAGAGCGTTGCGGCTGACGAGTCCGCCGGGGGAGGCGATCAGGAGGGCTGGCCGCTGCCGCCCAGGATTGCCTTCAACTCCTTGCCCATTCTGAAGTAGGGCACACGCTTTGCCGGCACTTCCACACGTTCGCCGGTCTTCGGGTTACGGCCCTTGCGCGGCGCCCGCGATCGGAACCGGAATGAGCCGAGGCCGCGGATTTCCACCTCTTCGCCTTTCTTGAGCGCGGAAACCACGCCCTTCAGGAAGGAATCCACGACTATGGCGGCCTGGACCTGGGTGAAGTCGAGGCGCCGGGCGACTCCGGCCACCAGATCGGCCTTGGTCAAGGAGCGTTGGGCGGGGGCCTTCTCGGCGGAAGTGTCTGGCATGGGCGCACTTAGAGTGTACCAAATCGGCCCGGCCCTCTAACGCGCTTCCTCCGGGCGGCGGAACGTCGCGCCCATGAGGCGAAGTTCGCGGGCCCGCCCGTTCGTGTCGAGGATGAAAGAGACCGGGGAGACGCCTCGCCACCGAGCCTCCCAGCGCGCGTGGAAAGTGTCGGCGCTCCAGTGCTCCAGTTTTCCTTCGAAGGCGCCCCCGTAACGAACGCGCAGGGCCTGGTCCGCCGGTTCGGCAGAGACGTCGACGTCGCCAAACAGGGGATCGGAGTAGCGAGAAGCGTAGGCGGCGAGTGGGAGCGACGGCTTCGTCCCCGGGGTGCGGAGGGCCTCTTCCTTCTTCTCAACCTCTGCGCTCTCCTTCTGAAGGCGGGTGTAGAGCACCTTGAACTCGGAGCTCCAGTCCCGAGCCGGCCGGCCCAGCAGGCGATCGAAGACGGTGAACATGAGGGCGTGCCGCAACTCGGCGTGATCGAGGTTCGAAAGCACGTACACGCCGATGCCCTGCGCCCGGATGAGGCCGCAGATCGCGACCATCCCGTCGATGCTGCCCGTGTGGTAGTCCACCTTCAAACCTGCATAGTCCTGCTGGAACCAGCCCAGGCCGTAGGTCGTCCAGTTGGGCTTGGTGATCTCAGCGGTGGGATAGAACGCCTGGGGCGTCACCATGGTCTGAGGACGGAAGAGTTCCGTGATGGTGGCTTCGCTCAAGAGGCGGCGGGGAGAAGCGGCATTTCCGATCGCTCCGTCCGAGAGGAGCAGCCTGACCCACTTCGACATATCCTCGACGCTCGACCAGACGGCCCCGGCCGGGGCGACGCTGTCGACGCTTGCGTTCTCGATCCTGGTGACCGTGTCCTCCACAATGAAGTGCGGCTGGGCCCGATTGGGGTGGTTCCGCAGAGCCTCCGCGGTGGCGATCGAATCCGACATGCCTAGCGGTTCGAAGATCCTGGCCTCGATGAAGCGCGCCCAGGGGATGCCGCTCGCCGCTTCGACAACCGCCCCCGCGGCGGCGTACATGAGGTTCTGATACACGAAGCTCGACCGTAAAGAGTAGGCAGGCTCCACCAGACGGAGACGCTCCAGATTGGTGCGTGCCGAGTTCGTCTGTCCGTACCAGAGGAAATCGGTGTTGGGCAGTCCGGCGCGGTGGGTCAGCAGATCCCGCACCGTGATCTCTCGCGTGACCTGCGGGTCCTTGAGGGCGAACCAGGGCAGGTGCTTGGTGACCGGATCGTTCCACTCCACCTTCTTCTCGTCGACCAGCATGCCGAGGGCGGCGGCGGTAAGGGCCTTGGTCGTCGAGCCGACCGCGAACAGGGTGTGCGGATCGACAGGCTCGGGCCGTCCAAGCTCGCGGACGCCATACCCCCTGGAGAAGATGAGTTCTCCGTTCTTGACCACCGCGATCGCGAAGCCCGGAGCACGCCAGTCACGGACGGCCTGGGCGACTTGAGCGTCGAAGCCGCGAAGGGGATCGGGAGGGGGAGTCGGTTTCGGGGCGGCGTCAGCGACCGCGCCCAAATACGCAGCCAAGGCCAGGGTCAACGGCGCGGAGTTCTTCATGGTCCCGCAATCTACCGCCTCTGCGTGGGCCTCGGGTCGGTGAGTTACTTGAAATCGATGATTTCGGGACGCCAGGTCCGCGGATCTCCCGAGAGCCCGTCTTTTGGACTCATCACTTCCATGCGCGAGGGCAGGACCTTGTACAGGGTGTAGGTGTCCGGGGAATCGCGGGCGAAGAAACCCAGCCATTCCTTCTTGTAGTGGGCGGTTTTGAGCGCGCCCTTGACTTCGAGAGCCCGGCCGATGACGGTGGCGTAGCCCGGGGCGGCCGGGTCGAAGTAGAGAAGAGTCACCCGGGGGTCCTTGCGGATTTCGTCGACTTTTCGACTGCGCGGGTTGGTGGCGATGTAAACCTCGAACGAAGCGCCGGGCTCCATGGGATCCACGATCCGCGCCTGGGGCTCGTGCTTCGGGCCCAAGGTCACGAGGGTGCAGTAGCGGCTTGCGCTCATGATCCGGCGGGCCACCTCGAGAACCTGCTCACTCCGAGCGCTCGGCGTTCTTTGAGGAGCGGGCGCGGGTCGGGTCTGCGGACTGGGATCGGCTCCTGCGGCCAAGGCCAGAACCAACGGCGCCCACCGGGCGAGGCGGCAGTTCACGCTTGCCCCCTTACGCGCCCGCCGGCCGGGCGGTCGACTCTCGGCGCTCTTTGAGGGCGGTCACGAGCTTCTCGACGTCGTCTTCGTTGTTGTAGAAATGAGTGGCGACCCGGATTCCCTCGGGTTTCTCCGTGACCACGATGTTGCGGCCGCGCAGGAATTCGGTGGCGCCTTGGGGATCGTCGAGTGCCACCAGGGTCTGACCCGAGCGCCCGGAACCTGAGGGGGAAAGAACTTCGAACCCTTCGTGACGCAGCGCCGAAGTCAACGCGGTGTTGATCTGGAGAACGCGCGCTTGAATACGCTCACGGCCGATTCCATCGAGATAGGAAACCGCGGCGCCCAGCGCGAAGATGCCGGGGAAGGAGGGACACCCGAGTTCGTAGCGCCGCGCGGTGGAGACTGGCGTGCCGGCCCGGTTGTTGAACGAGAGGGGGTCCTGCACACTTCGCCATCCGAGATTCCGGGGCGCTCGGTTCAGGAGTTCCTTGCTCACGTAGACGAAGCCCGCGCCGTAGCCCGCGGTCATCCATTTATGGCCGGCGCAGGCCAGCCCGTCGATCTGCATGGCCTGCACGTCGACCGCGAAGGCCCCGACGGACTGAGAGGCGCAGACGATGAGGGGACGTCGCCCCTTGATCGCCCCGAGCGCCTCGAGATCGATTCGGAATCCGTTTGAAAACTGCACGTGACTGACCGCGATGGATGCGGCGCGGGACGTGGAAACCTCTTCGAACATTTCCAGGCGGAGTTCGCCCTCGATGGCGGGGATGAACTGCATCTGTGCGCCCCGATGGACGAAGGGCAAGGTGACGGTGGGGAACTCCAGTTCGTCCGAGAGCACGGGGCCGTCCTGAGCCACGAGATCGGCCAGGATGTTCATTCCCTCGGAGGTGTTGGCGACGAAGGCGATCTCGTCGGCCTGGGCTCCGATGAAACCGGCCACCCTGCCGCGGACGACCTCTATCTGGGCCAGCCACGCTTCCCAGCCGTCGTCGCCGCCTTCTTCGAGTTCCCTGTGGTAACGGGCGACTTCCTCCCGTATCCAGCGGGGGGTGATCGAGGCGGCGGCCGCGTTCAGGTATACGCGGTCCTCAGTCCCGGGAAAATCCTGGCGGAGTTCGTCCCAATCGCGGCTCATGGCGCGGTGAGGATACTTCCTCGCCGCGGGGTTTGGGAGGACTTGACCGGAGCACGAAGCCCCCGCCGCGAAGTTCGATATGCTTAAGTGTTCAATGACCTCCTCGGGCGACCGCGACGCGTCAGAATCGCAATCGCTCCCGCTGCCGTCTTCCCGCGACGCCCGTTGGCTGGGAGACTGGCTTCTTCACGGCCGCGGCGATCGACCCGACCGGCATTCGACCGCTCCCTGGTGGCAGGTCATGTGCCTGACCGGCGTCGACTATTTCTCGACTCTTGGATACCAGCCCGGAATAGCGGTGCTGGCTGCCGGCATGTTGTCGCCGATCGCCACCTTGATCCTGGTGGCGGTGACCCTGGGCGTGGCTTTGCCGATCTATGCCCAGGTGGCCAAACACTCGCCTCATGGGCAGGGGAGCATCCTTATGCTCGAGGAACTCCTGCCGCGCTGGAAGGGAAAAGCGTTTGTCCTGGTCCTGCTTGGCTTCGCGTTCACCGATTTCATCATCACCATGACGATGTCGGCGGCGGACGCCACCGCGCATCTGGCGGAGAATCCGTACGTTCCCGCCGCGTTGGCGGAGCACCCCGTTCTGGTCACCTCTTTGCTGCTGGTCGCGCTGGGCGTGGTGTTCCTCAAGGGCTTCAAAGAGGCGATCGGCCTGGCCGTCTTCATTGTCGCTCTGTATCTGGCGCTCAACGTGGTGGTGATCGGGCGGGCTCTGCGCGAAGTATCCACGCACGGGGATTTGCTGAGCCGGTGGTGGAGCGGCGTGATGACCGAGCATGGCAGTCCCTGGGCGGCGATTGGCATAGCCCTTGTGCTCTTTCCGAAGCTCGCCCTTGGCCTGTCCGGATTCGAGACCGGGGTCGCGGTCATGCCTCTGGTGCGGGGCCGGGCGGACGACCTTCCGGCCCGGCCGGCCGGTCGCATTCGAAATACCCGCAAGCTCCTCGCCTCCGCCGCCCTGATCATGAGCGTCGCCCTGATCGCCTCGTCCCTGGTCACAACCCTTCTCATTCCCGCCTCTGAATTTCAGATCGGCGGCAAGGCCTATGGTCGTGGCCTGTCGTATCTGGCCCACGGTTTGATAGGCGACGGTTTCGGCACTTTCTACGACCTCGCCACCATCATGATTCTGTGGTTCGCGGGGGCCTCAGCCATGGCCGGTCTTTTGAATCTGGTGCCCCGATATCTCCCTCCCTACGGCATGGCGCCGGATTGGGCTCGGGCCAACCGGCCTCTGATTCTGGTGTTCACCCTGATCAGCCTGATCGTCACGAGCTATTTCGATGCTGACGTGAACGCCCAGGGCGGCGCCTATGCGACCGGCGTGCTGGTTCTAATGACATCGGCGGCGGTGGCGGTGACCATCGGACATCGGGGGGACAAGTGGCGCTACGTCTATGGCCTGATGACTCTGGTTTTTGTCTACACGACCGCTCTGAATATCTACGAGCGTCCGGAGGGTCTTAAGATCGCATCGGTCTTCATCGCCGCCATCGTCGTGGCTTCGATCACGTCACGCGCCATGCGATCGACGGAACTGCGGATCGGTGAGGTGAAGCTCAGCCCCAAGGCCTCGGAGTTCCTTGCTTCCTTCGCTCCCAATCCTGTCCGCATCATTGCCCATCGCCCCGACAAGAGGACGATGGAGGAGTACGACCGCAAGGAGCGGCAGGCGCGAGAGGACCACTCTCTCAACAGCGGAGAGTCGGTGGTCTTCCTGGAGATGGTGCAAGGCGACGCGTCGGCGTTCGAGGAAGATATCGACGTGCGGGGGGTCAAGATCGGGCCCCACCGGATCCTTCGCTGCACGGCCCCCGCCATCCCCAACGCCATTGCCGCGATTCTCCTGAAGGCCCAGACCACCTCCGCCCAGACGTCTCACGCCTACTTCGGCTGGACCGAAGGCAATCCGATCTCGTATGTCCTCAAATACATCTTCCTGGGCGAGGGTGACACCGCGCCCGTGACCCGCGAAGTCCTGCGCCGGGCGGTCAAGAATCAGGAAGAGCGTCCCCGGATTCATGTCGGCTGAACGTGGACTCACAGCATGAAGGCGCTCGAGTGGCTCTTCCGGTTGCGGGAAGGCGGCTGGAAGAAAGACCGGTTGCCGGGAGGTGGGGGATCATGATGGAAACCGGGGCTCGGGGCCAGTTCCATCGCTACATCGGGCTTCCCTTCGAGACCCTCATCCTGCAGGGCAGTTCGACGCGGCAACTGGCGTTCGCGGTGTCGATCGGAGTGACTTTCGGTCTGTTTCCGATCATGGGTGTTTCGATACCGTTCTGCTTCGTGGCCGCCCTTGTCTTCAAGGCCCCGCAGCCTCTGACCCACGCCGTGAACTACGCGGTGTATCCGCTTCAGATCCCGCTGATCTTCGTCTTCGTGCGGCTCGGGGAATGGATCATGGGCGCGCCGAACGTCTCGCTCGCCCCCACGGAAATCCTCGCCTTGGCCCAAACGGACATGCGTCGTTTCGTCCAGGAATTCGGCCTGACCTGCCTGCACGCCATGCTGGCGTGGAGCCTGTCCGCTCCTCTGTTGTTCGTAGGCACGTTCTCGACGGTGCGCCCGGTCATTGCGCGCCTGCGGGACAAACAGCGGCTGCAGTCGACCTGATTCTTCTCTTGCCGTCGCCGGGGCGGACCCTCGTCTGTGTGCCCGGAGGAGGAAGCGCATTCCCCTTCCTTCACCGTTTGAGGAGGACAGAGGCGACTGTGGACCTGCCCTCGCCTGACCCGGGGGTGCGTATCCGAGGTCTCCTGCCGTTCCGTGCGCGCCGACGCCCCGGCTTCCTCGCCTCAGGGCCCCCAAAGACCGTCAGGTCAAAGCACATCGGCCTTGCCGGGGGCGACCTTCCGCCCGTATACTCACGGTTGCTGAGTGGGCAGATGCCCACTCTTTTTTTTCCGTTCCGTACTCCTCTTGAAACCCGGTGAAGATTTGACCCCTGGCGCCGCCGCCCACAACGACAAAGGCTCCCGAAAGGGACTGGAAACAGAGCCCTTGGTGCGTGCGGTCGCCGATCGAGTCGCTCGCTCGGCGGGGCTCGAGTTCGTGGACATCGAGGTCAAACGCGGGGGCAAGGGTCCGGTGGTTCGCGTCTTCCTCGACAAACCAGGCCGGATCAGCCTCGACGAACTCGAGAGCGCATCCCGGGAGATCTCGGCCATCCTGGATGTCGAAGACGTGATCGGCCGCTCCTACACCCTCGAGGTTTCGTCCCCGGGGATGACTCGGCCCTTGAAGACGCCCGCCGATTTTCAGAGGGTGATCGAGAAGAGCATTCAGGTCGCGTTCGTCGAGGCGACCGCAGCCGCCGGGGCGGGGCCGCAGGGTTCCGACGCGCCGGTCAAAGTCAAAGAGATCAAAGGCCGCCTCCTCGCGGTGAGCGAGCAAGAGGTGCGCATCCTTTCCCGCGACAACTTGGGCCGGGAAGGCGCGGAGATCGTCGTTCCCCTCTCCGCTGTCCGCCACGCCCAGAGAGAGATTTCGTTCAGATAAATCATGGCCAACGAGCTGAAAGTACGAATCGAGCAGGTCTCGAGAGAAAAGAACCTTGATCCCGAGGTCGTGATCCGGGCCATCGAGGACGCGATCCTCCAGGCGGCCAAGCGCTTCTTCAACAATGATGAAGACCTGCGCAGTCGCTTCAACCACGAGACGGGGGACATCGACGTCTTCGCGGTCAAGGAAGTGGTCGAGACGGTCACCGACGAGGAGATCGAGATCAGCCGCGAAGCCGCGAGGGAACTCATCCCGGAAGCGGAGTTGGGGATGGAAATCGAATTCCCCAAGCAGACCGAGGGACTGGGGCGCATCGCCGCGCAGGCCGCGAAACAGGTCATCTTCCAGAAGGTGCGGGATGCCGAACGGGACAACGTCATCGCCGAGTTCGAAAGACGCCGCGGGGATGTGCTGAATGGTGTGATCAAACGCCAGGAGGGCACCGACTACATCATCGATCTGGGGCGGACCGAGGCGGTCCTGCCCCGCAAGGAACAGAGCCGGGCCGAGAACTACCAGACCGGCGACCGCATCCGAGTGGCCATCCTTTCCGTTCAGCGCTCCACCCGCGGCGGGCCCCAGGTGACCGTGTCCCGCACCGATGGGGCGCTGCTTCGCAAGCTCCTCGAAATGGAAGTTCCGGAAATCTTCGACGGCACGGTGAAGATTCGGGCCTGCGTCCGCGAGCCGGGAGAGAGGGCGAAAGTCGCGGTCGAGTCGACCCACAAGGACATCGACCCGATCGGCGCCTGCGTCGGCATGAAGGGAACCAGGGTCCAGGCGGTTATCCGCGAGTTGCGCGGCGAAAAGATCGACATCATCGAATGGGACGACGACCCGGTGGCCCTGGTCAAGGCCGCGTTGCAGCCCGCCCAGGTTTCGCGGGTTCAGGTGGTGGATACCGAGCAGAAGATCATGGAAGTGGTGGTCGAAGACAAACAGCTCTCGCTCGCCATCGGCAAGCGGGGACAGAACGTGCGACTGGCCGCGAAGCTCGTGGGCTGGCGCATAGAGATCAAGAGCGAAGAGGAAAAGCGCCTCGAAGTTGCCGCCCAGTTGGCCGAATTCCGGACCATGGAAGGGGTCGGCAAAGACATCATCCAGCGCCTCATGGATGCCCGCGTCCAGGGTCTGGAGCATCTTCTGCAGATGACGAACGAAGAGTTCGCCTCCATCGACATCGATGAAGCCACGGCCGGATCCCTGAGGCAGGCCGCGACCACGGCCCTGCCCAAGGTAGCGGTTCGCGAGACGCCGCCCGAGGTCGTTCCCGATCCCCCGGAGAGTGAACCCGCCCCTCCGCCCGCAGGAGACCCCGCCTAGTGTTCATGGGCCGAGTCCTGTCGTCGATGCACCGAATCTCCCCACCTTCCCCGCGCCCACAAACAGGTCGATAAAGAGCTCCATGCCCAAACCCCGCGTCTACGAACTCGCTCGCGAGCTTGGTCTCTCGTCCCACGAGATCATCGAGAAGCTGAAAGCGATGGGAATCGAGGCGAAGGCTCCCTCCAGTTCGGTCGACGAAGACCAGGCCACCAAATTCAAGCGGCATGTGCGGCTCGAAACCCAAGGGTCCAAGAAGGGCCGCGTCTACGGTTCTGAAGAGGACGAGGGTGAGAGGGATGCTCTGGAGAAGGAACGGGCGGCCAAAGTCGCGGCCGAGCGCGCAGCCCGGGAACTGGCGGCCAAGGAAGCC
The DNA here is from genome assembly GCA_031412915.1 of Vicinamibacteria bacterium. Lineage (GTDB taxonomy): Bacteria > Acidobacteriota > Vicinamibacteria > Fen-336 > JAGNNV01 > JAGNNV01. The sequence continues at coordinate 11,682 of JANODX010000145.1, forward strand.
GAGAATGAACGAGTTGCTCGCAAGGCGGGAGTGCGGTCCAAGGGAGCGGCGGCCGCTCCGGTCGCGGTCCCGGCGGTTCGACTCGCGCCCCGGGTTGCGGTCAAGCCTGTTGAAAGCCTGCCCGACGGAAAACCGGCTGAAACTCCGGCACTCACAACACCCGTTGCGCCGCCCGCCACCAGTCTTTCCGGCCAGGAAGCAGACGCGGCCCCGGCCGCCGGTCGGGTTGCGCTTCCCCGGTCCGAAGCCGCGGATGTCTCGCCAGGTGTTGCGGCGTCCGAGGGTTCCGATGTCACCCTGAGGTCCGGGCTAAGAACTCAGGACGGCCGGTCAGCCCTGGGCGCGGACAGTGAACTCTTCGGCGGCGCGGGTGACGAGGACGTGGAGGGGGGCGTTCCGGCCGTCGGTCCCTCGGCTGCCCCCGTGCGCATGACTCCGCGTATCGCCCCGCTCAGACCGGCGGGACGACCCGCCCCGGTGGCGAAGGCTTCAGGTTCACCGGAGGAAGTCACTGCCGAGCCCGTGGCCGAGCCCGTGCCGGTGGCGAAGCCGATTGCACCGGTCATTCGGGCGATTCGGCCGATTGCCGCGCCATCGCGGACCACGGGGCAGCACCGAGTCGCCACGCGCCCAGGGGCTCCCCCTCAGCGCCCTGGCCTTCGCGGTGGCACTCCCGGAGTTCGGGGAGCGCAAGCACCACCGGCCCCCGGGGCTCCTTCCGCACCGACGTCGCCGTCCACCGCGCCCGGCGGGCGGCCTGGATCCTATCGGCCCGGGCTCGGGGCACGCCGTCAGCCGCGGGAGAAAGGCGCTCGCGAGATAACGCCGATTGTCCCCCAGGAGCGACCGAAGTGGACCGGACCCCTGCGCCCCATCACGATTACTGAAGGGGTGACGGTGAAGGAACTGTCGGAGCGCATGCCCGACGCGAAGAACCGCGACATCTTGAAGTATCTGATCGGCAAGGGCCTGATGTTGACGGTCAACCAGACCCTCGACATCGAGATCGCGCAGGATGTGTGCCGGGAGTTCGGCTACGACGCGACCGTTCGTTCCTATGAGGAAGAAGTCGTCCAGGAGCAGGGTCAGGTCGTGACCGAAGGCGTTGCGGTGCCGCGGGCTCCGGTGGTCACCGTGATGGGCCATGTCGACCACGGCAAGACATCGCTGCTCGACGCCATTCGGGAAACTCGTGTGGCCGAACGCGAACACGGAGGAATCACCCAGCACATCGGGGCCTACAAGATCGAGGTGCGGGACCGTGCGGTAGTCTTCCTCGATACGCCCGGTCACGAGGCCTTCACCCTGATGCGCTCACGCGGCGCCCGGGTCACCGACATCGTCGTGCTGGTGGTCGCGGCTGACGACGGCGTGATGCCTCAGACCCTGGAGGCTCTCGATCACGCCAAGGCCGCGGGGGTGCCCATCGTGGTGGCGGTCAACAAGATCGACAAGGCGGAAGCGCAGCCCGACCGCATCCGTCAGCAACTCGCGGACCGGGGCCTGCTGTGCGAGGAATGGGGCGGTCAGACGGTGTTCGTGAACGTCTCGGCCAAGAAGAAACAGAATCTGGACCAGCTCCTCGAAATGATCCTGCTCCAGGCGGATCTCGGCGAGTTCAAGGCGCAGCCCGACAAGCCCGCCCGCGGAGCGGTCATCGAAGCCCGGCTCGACAAGGGGCGCGGGCCGGTGGCCAACATTCTGGTCCAGGACGGCACGCTCAGGATCGGCGATGTGGTCGTGGCCGGAGCGGTTTCCGGCCGCATTCGGGCCCTGATGAACGACCAGGGCGAACGTCTGCGGGAGGCCGGTCCGTCGACGCCCGTCGAGATTCAGGGTCTGGACGACGTCCCCGAACCCGGGGATTCCCTCTTCGTGGTCGAAGACTCGGTCAAGGCCCACACCATCGTCTCGTTCCGCCAGCAGAAGAACAAGGACAAACAGCAGGCTCTTCAGTCACGCGTCCGCCTCGAAGCGATTGCCAAGCCGGGCGGCGCAGAAGGCGCGATCGAGTTGCCCCTGGTGCTGAAGGCCGATGTGCAGGGCTCGGTCGAGGCTCTCTCCGAGCAGCTCAAGAAGATTCCCCAGGACAAAATCCGGCTTCGAATCATCCGCTCGGGTGTCGGCGCCATCAACGAAGGCGATGTGCTGCTCGCCGCGGCGTCCGAGGGCATCGTCGTCGGTTTCAATGTCCGGCCGGAACGCAAGGCCGCCGAGTTCGCGGAAAGAGACAACATCGAGGTCCGGCTGTACACCATCATCTACGACGTGGTCGATGATCTGACCAAGGCCTTGGAGGGGCGGCTGGCTCCGGCCTTCAAGGAGGTGATCCTCGGGTCCGCCAAGGTGCTCGAGACCTTCAAGATTTCGAAGATCGGCACGATTGCGGGCTCGATGGTGACGGACGGAAAGGTGACGCGCCAGGCCAGCGTTCGCCTCCTGCGCGACAACATCGTCATTCATACCGGGAAAGTCGCGTCGCTCAAGCGTCACAAAGACGACGCTTCCGAAGTCCGGGCCGGAACCGAATGCGGCATCGGCATCGTGGACTTCAACGATGTGAAGCCGGGCGACATCATCGAATTCTTCATGATGGAGAAGTATCGCGAGACTCTCTAATGAGGTGGGGGGGCGCACTTCCAAACGGAGCCCCGTGCTCTGCCCTCCGGCGGGAGTGACAAACGAGGCGGTTCACGGACTGCGTCCATGACGGTTGGAAGAAACGCCGCAAAACGGTCCCTGAGCCTGTCGAAGGGACCGCCGGTGGCTTCGACAAGCTCAGCCACCGTTGCACCACAAGTGCCCGGAATGGGCCCTTCTTGAACGTGTTTCTCACCAGCGAGCGTCAGCGAGCGACTTTGCTCGCGCGAAGCCTGCCCTTGGGGCATGGAGCGGGTCCGCGAGGCGGAGCCACTCAGGAATCCGGCCCTCGCTCTGCCCCCCGCCGCCTGAACTTCCCAACCGCCGCCCCCTGCTTGCGGTCAGGCCCGCGCGGGGTGACGCAAGGATGCCCATGCGATCTTCTGCCCTCGAATCTCGACAAGTCTCGACGAGTGCGCAGCCTAAGATGAGCGCATGGTGATCGGTCTTCTGGAAATCGAGTTGCACCTTCCGGATTCGCGCAGCCTCAAAGATAAACGGCAGCCTCTCCGCTCCATCCTCGCCCGGGTGCGCCAGAACCATAACGTCTCGATTGCGGAGGTGGCTCACCAAGGCGAATGGCAACGCGCGGCCCTCGCGGTGGTCGGCGTGAATACGGAGCGCGTGCCTCTGGAACGGACCCTGGACGCGATCCGCCGGGAGGTGGAGGAGACACCGGGAGTGGTGTGCTCGGGGGAGCAGAGACAATGGCTGTGAACCACCGCAAGTCGCGGGTCGCCGATGGGGTGCGGGATGAGGTCGCGATGATCATCGCTCGCGAGATTCGGGATCCCCGCCTCGGTTTCGTCACGGTTATCCGGGTCGAGATGCCGGTCGACCAGTCGGTGGCCAAGATCTACGTTTCTCCCATGGGAGACGCCAAGACTCAACTCGAGTCCATGCGCGCCCTGCACCACTCGCGGGGGTTCGTTCGAAGGCTGCTGGCCCAGCGGATGCGTACCCGCACCGTGCCCGAGATCATGTTCGTCCAGGACCGGGGGCTCGACAACGCGGAACGGGTGAGTGAAATCATGGCCGGATGGAAGGCCGAAGAGGCGGCGGCCGCGGCGGCGGCCATGGCTCAAGCTGAGGCGGGCTCCGAACCGGTGGCTGACCAGCCACTCGGGGCCGAAACCAGGGCGCGCACGGACGACTAGCCGGCCGGAGAGCGCCTGAACAAGCCGCCACCGAAACGAGACTCCGGGACCTGTGGACTCCTCGTGGTCGACAAACCCCGAGGCCTGACTTCCCACGATGTGGTGTCCAGGATTCGGCGCATCGCGGGTACGCGCAGGGTGGGCCACACCGGAACCCTGGACCCGATGGCCACCGGCGTCCTGGTCCTTTGTCTCGGTAAGGCCACGCGCCTCATCCCCTACATCGAGGAGATGGGGGGCGCGGGCGCAAAGGAATATGAGGCGCAGGTCCGGTTCGGCTTCGAGACGACGACGGACGACGCCTTGGGCGAGATCAAAGGGGTGCGCTCGTCGACCGATGGCCTCACCGAAGAGAGAGTTGCGAGCGCATTGGCGTCGTTCGTCGGGGAGATCCAGCAGGTGCCCCCGGCGTTTTCGGCCAAGAAGGTTGCGGGGGCGCGGGCCTATGCGATGGCTCGGCGTGGCGAGGAGGTCGACTTGAAACCGGTGAGGGTTCATGTCGGCAGCGCCGGGCTTCTGGAGTTCGACCGCACCTCCGCCCGGATACGCCTCGCGTGCTCCCGTGGAACCTACGTGCGCGCTCTGGCGCGCGACCTGGGGCGGAAACTGGGAGTGGGCGCGCACCTCATTGCGCTCCGGCGCACCCGGTCGGGGGAGGCCACACTGGCGCGCTCGGTTCCGCTCGAGGGGTTGACGGCTGAATCCCTGAATGCGGCCTTGATTCCGATGATCTCCATACTGGAGACGTGGCCCATGGTGACCACGGGGACGAAAGACACGGACGACCTGCGTCTCGGGCGGGCCGTGACCTTGGGCCAGGGACGGGCCGTTCCGGGATCTCGGGTGCGGGTTCGGGACGGGCAAGGGGGGCTCGTGGCCCTGGCCCATGCGGAAGGCGCGAGGCTACAGCCCTTCTGCGTCTTTTGAAGCCGAAACGCTGTGGTAAACTCCCGAGTTCGAAACGAAGATAAATCACGCTGTAAGAACAACAAAGCAGGCTCGGAGGAGCAACAAGAGTCGTGAGCCTTACCAAGGAAAAGAAGACAACCCTCATCGAGGGACATAGCACCCACCCCAAGGACACCGGGTCGCCCGAGGTCCAGGTGGCGCTTCTATCAGAGCGCATCGGCGAACTGACCGAGCATCTCAAGACGCACGCGAAGGATCATCACTCGCGTCGCGGTCTGCTGATGATGGTCGGCCATCGGCGTCGTCTCCTCGACTATCTGAAGTCGAAGACGCCGTCTCGCTACCAGTCTCTGATCGTCAAGCTCGGACTGCGCAAGTAGTCAGGCGTCGCAGAAGGCTCGCATTTCGTCCCTGGCGGGCCGCCAGTTTCGGAGCGTCCAGTTTCCTGAAGTCCCGAGGGGAAGGGGTGCTCTGGTCGGGCTTTTTTCTGCGTGACCCGGCGCTCGCCGCCCCTTGAGACTCACAATCCTCCGACAGCCCAGCCGCTGGAGAAAAGCACATGGCCATGAAACGGTATGAGATCCAGGTCGGACGCGCGCCGATCACCATTGAAACGGGCCGAATGGCCAAACAGGCGGACGGCGCCACGCTGGTGCGCATGGGCGACACCGTGGTGTTCGTCGCGGCCGGTGCGGCCAAGGAACCGAAGCCGGGAATCGACTTCCTTCCCCTGACCGTCGACTACCGCGAGAACAACTTCGCGGCCGGCAAGATCCCCGGAGGCTTCTTCAAGCGCGAGGGCCGGCAGAACGAGAAGGAAATCCTCACCTGCCGCCTGATCGACCGCCCGATGCGGCCGCTCTTCCCTGAAGGCTGGGGTTGCGAGACACAGATCAGCGCTCTTTTGTGGTCGGCTGATCTCGAAAACGAATCCGACACCCTGGCCCTGATCGGGGCTTCGGCTTCCCTGTGCATTTCCGACATTCCGTTCGACACGCCGGTGGGCGCGGTTCGCGTGGGTTTCTGGGAGGGTCAGTGCCACATCAACCCGACCAGCACAGACATGAAGACGAAGAGCGAGTTGAACCTCCTCGTCGCGGGCACCGAGAAGGCCATCTGCATGGTCGAGTCGAGCGCCCGTGAACTCTCTGAAGAGGACATGGTGCGCGCCCTCGTCGCGGGCCACGAGGCGATCCGGCTGATCTGCGCGGTTCAGCGCCAGATGATGGCCGAAGTCGGCAAGCCCAAGCGGCAGGCCCCGAAGAAGGAAATTGATCACGCTCTCGCTCACGAGATTGCGACCGCCCTTGAGCCCGCCCTCTACGAGGCGATGCAGAAGCGCGACAAGCTCGAGATGTACGCCAGGATGGACGCGGTGAAGAAGGGCTACGTGGCGACCATCCCCGAGGATCAGGCGGCCAAGAAGGCCCTCGTGCCCACGGTCTACGACCAGCTTCGCGAGCACATTCTTCGTCGCGAGATCCTGGAGCGGGGCCGCCGCCTCGACGGCCGCCGCTTCGACGAGATCCGTCCGATCACGTCGGAAGTCACGGTCCTTCCTCGTACCCACGGCTCGGCGCTCTTCACTCGCGGCGAGACCCAGGCGCTGGTCACCGCAACCCTTGGCACCAGCGAGGACGCGCAGATCATCGACACCGTCCAGGAGCTCGAGTACAAGAAGCGCTTCATGCTTCACTACAACTTCCCGTCGTTCTCGGTCGGAGAAGTGAAGCCGAACCGCGGCCCCGGCCGCCGCGAGATCGGCCACGGCGCGCTGGCCGAGCGCGCTCTGCGCGAGATGCTCCCGTCCGAAGAGGATTTTCCGTACACGATTCGCATCGTGTCGGACATCCTCGAATCCAACGGCTCCTCGTCCATGGCGTCGATCTGCGGAGGCACCCTCTCCATGATGGACGCGGGCGTTCCCCTCAAGGCGCCGGTGGCCGGTGTCGCCATGGGCCTGGTCTCGAACGGTGAGAAGTACGTGGTCCTCTCGGACATCGCGGGCGAGGAAGATCACTACGGCGACATGGACTTCAAGGTCGCGGGCACCGCCAAGGGCCTCACCGCGCTTCAGATGGACATCAAGATCGACGGTCTCAACGCGGAGCTGATGGCGAAAGCCCTCGCCCAGGCGAAGGAAGGCCGCCTGCACATCCTGGGCAAGATGGCCGAGACCCTGGCCACCCACCGGGCCGAGATGAGCGTCTACGCGCCTCGGATCATCACGGTCCGGATACCGGTCGACAAGATCCGCGACGTCATCGGGCCCGGCGGCAAGATGATTCGCTCCATCACCGAGCGAACGGGCTGCAAGATCGAGATCGAGGACGACGGTCGCGTGCTCATCGCGTCCACCGACCTCCAGGCCGCGCAGCAGGCGGTCGCGATCATCGAAGAACTGACCGCCAGCGTCGAACTGGGCAAGTCCTACATGGGCAAGGTCGTGCGGATCGTCGATTTTGGAGCGTTCGTGGAGATCATGCCCGGAACGGACGGCCTGCTCCACGTCTCCGAGATCGCGCACGAGCGCGTCAACGAGGTCCGAGACGTCCTGAAGGAAGGCGATGCGGTCATGGTCAAGGTCCTGACTATTGACCCCATGGGGAAAGTACGGCTCTCGAAGAAGGCGCTGATTCCGCTGCCCGAGGGCATGGTGGCGCCGCCCGAGGGAAGCAGCGACCGTCCGCCGCGGCGCGAGGGCGGGGGCGATCGCGACCGAGGTGGCCGCAGCGACCGGCCGCGAGGTGGCGGCGGCGGCGGGCGCGGCGGCGGTTTCGGAGGGAACCGCGGGGGACGCTAACCTAGGAGAGTGAACAACCCTCCTCCGTTCCGCGGGGGCGATGTGCGGATCGCCTCGTGCTTCCTGGCCGCATTGATGACGTCGAGCGGGGGTCTCCTCCTTTTGGTTCGAGAGGCGTCTGCGGCTGAGGCCTTCACGGTGAGGCTCTCGATCGGCAGTTCGGGCTTCGAACCCAGACGAATCCCCGTCCCGTTGGGGCTCGTGCATTTCGTCGTCACCTCGCGCGGAGGGGATCACTGCTTCGCGGTTCCGTCCCTGGATGTGGAGAAGCGCGTGCGCACCGCCCGACCTCTGGAAGTCGACGCGACCTTCGAACGAGCGGGGGAGTTCCCCTTTCTCTGTTGCGTGGAGTCGCCGGGGACTTCGGAAACCGGCGTGATTGTGGTCACGCCGGGCAAGTAGAGAAACTAGGGGGCCGGTTACTCGAGGCGGACGGTCTCGGCCATGCGGCGGCACCACGGATCGAGCCGGTCGAAGGCGTCGGCGCGGGCTTCGCAGAAGAACATCAGACCGACTCCGTTTTTGACCGTGATAAAGCGGCGGATGCGCGTGGACGTGAGGGTCGTGCCGCTACGCAGATAGTCCACGTATCCTTCCGGTCGGCCGAGGCTCGGCGCGGCCGGCCACGAGCGATGTTCAAGGAGGGCCACGGTGTCCGAGGCCCGCTCCTTCACGACCTTGTTGAACGTCTCGAGTTGTCCGGGTGAGGGAACCGGCTCCTTGGACACAGTGACGAACCCGTGGATCGTGGCCGTGCCCTTTTCGACCGCCAGGGGCAGGGATTTGAACTGCATGCTCGCCTTGGTTGGGTTCGAGAGACGACTGCCCCGTGTCCAGGTCGAAGGCGCATGCGCCACCATTCCTGCGAATCGTTCCTCCGGCCAGCCCGAGCCCTCCTCGACCTGCAGGGAGGCGAGCAGGGTATCGATCCGAGTCGCGTAGCGCTTCATGGCCGCGTCGGACCCGCGGACCCAGGCCCCGAAAAAGCGCCCGTCTCGCGCGGAGGCCAGGCGCAGACGCGAGGTCACGCCACTCGGGTCCCGGAAGGACCATTCGGAAATCCCCGGGAGGGCCGGCACTCTCGCGACCCCCGATCCACCGCCGAGGTAGGGCTCTGAGACCGTCTCCGCGGAGGCCGCGGCGGTGGATGGAATCAGGGTGACCGAAAGAGCCTCGGTGTCGTTCCCCAGTTTCGGGGCGGTGAGGTAACGGTAGCGGATCCCGTCCTGTTCCGCGAAGCCCACCGTCCATCGAGGGGGATGGGTGAACGACATGCTCGACGAATCATCCAGGAAGGAGAGCACCGGTTCGGCCGGGCTGCAGCCGGAAGCCACCAGGGCGGCGGCGACGACCGCGCGCAGGCGGGATCCGAGGCGGAACGTCCGGGCCCTGAGTTCCATGTCACTCCACCCGATAGTTCGGCGATTCCTTGGTGATCACGACGTCGTGCACATGGCTTTCCTTCAAGCCCGCGGCGGAGATACTGGTGAACCTGGTTCGGGTCTGGAGTTCCTGGATCGACTTCACTCCGCAGTAGCCCATCCCGGCGCGGACGCCGCCCACCAGTTGTTGCACGATGGTGGAAAGGAGTCCCCGGTAGGGCACAATGCCTTCCACTCCTTCGGGCACCAGCTTCTGAAGCGCGCTCTCGGCCTGGAAGTAGCGGTCCTTGGAGCCGTCCTTCATGGCTCCGAGCGAACCCATCCCGCGATAGGTCTTGAAGCTTCGGCCCTGGCGGAGGATGACCTCGCCCGGACTCTCTTCGGCCCCGGCGAAGAGCGACCCGATCATCACCGAGTCGGCGCCCACCGCGATCGCCTTGGTGATATCCCCGGAGAACTTGATGCCGCCATCCGCGATGACCGGGATGCCCGCGTCGCCGCAGGCTTCGACCGCCTCGGCAATGGCGGTCACCTGCGGCATGCCCGCGCCGGAAACGATGCGGGTGGTGCAGATTGAACCGGGGCCCATGCCCACCTTCACCGCGGAAACCCCGGCCGAGACCAGATCTCTGGCCCCTTCCCTGGTGCCCACGTTCCCGGCCACGAGCTCGAGTTCGGGGAACGCGTCCTTCACCCGGCCGATCATCTGGATCACCGCTTTGGTGTGACCGTGCGCGGTGTCGATGGCGACGATGTCGACCTTGGCGTCGACCAGCGCCCGCACGCGGTCCAGGGTATCCGCGGCGATGCCCACCGCCCCGCCCACCCGGAGCCGACCCGCCGAATCCTTGCAGGCGTTGGGGTACTTGATGCGTTTCTGAATGTCCTTCACTGTGATCAGACCGCGCAGGTTGTTCGCGTCATCGACGACGAGAACCTTCTCGACTTTGTGTTTGTGGAGAAGTTCCATCGCCTCTTGGAGAGTGGCGCCCACCCGCACGGTGATCAGGTGGTCGCGCGTCATCAGTTCGGCGACCCGGAGGGTCATTCGCGTTTCGAAACGCAGATCGCGATTGGTGAGGATGCCCACCAGCTTGCCGCCGTCCGTCACCGGCACGCCGCTGATCCGGTACCTCGCCATCAACGCCAGCGCGTCCGAGACGGGCGCTAAGGGCGACACCGTCACCGGATCCACGATCATTCCGGCTTCCGATCGCTTCACTTTGTCGATCTCCTCGGCCTGCGCATCGATGGGGAGATTCTTGTGAATGAATCCGAGGCCCCCCTCCTGGGCCAGGGCGATGGCGAGCGGGGCCTCGGTCACGGTGTCCATGGCCGCCGAGACGATGGGAATGTTGAGGGTGATCCCCTTGCTGAGTCTGGTGACGACGTCCACTTCGGCGGGCAGGCACTCCGAATACTGAGGGACCAGGACGATGTCATCGAAGGTGAGTCCTTCGCTGATCCGGGTTTCGAGGCGCTTCATCTTCGGGTAGCCCCTATTCCGCTCCGTGGCACTTCTTGTACTTCTTTCCGGATCCGCAGGGGCAGGGGTCGTTGCGACCGACCTTGACGCCGTCGCGCCGGACCGTCTTCACCAGGCCGTCGTTACCGCCCTGCGATTCGGGGGCGGCGACACCCGCAAAGGCGCGGGGAGCCGCGTCGGCGGAGCTCGAGAACGTGAGGTTCTTCGCCGCGGTTCGAGCTTTGCCGAAAGTCGCGACCGCCTCGGGGCGGCGGGAATTGATGGCTCGATCCGCCGCGATTCCCGTGTTGTCGCCGGCGAGGGCACGATCGTTCGAGAAAGATTCCGCCGGACTCGGCGGTTCGTCCGTCCGAATCACGGGTTGGTAGAGGAAGACCCAGCGCAGGGCCTCTTCCTCGATTCGGTCCATAAGGGCCTGGAAGAGGTTGTACGACTCTTTCTTGTACTCGACCAGAGGATCGCGCTGGCCATAACTTCGCAGGCTGATCCCCTCCTTCAAGTGATCGAGGGAGAGCAGATGGTCCTTCCACTGGGCATCCACGATCTGCAGGAGCAGCACGCGCTGGTGGAACTGCATCAGTTCCGGACCGATCTGACGCTCCTTCGCCTCATAGACCGCTTTGGCGCGCGCTTTCAGGGAGGCCGCCAGTTCGGTCTGGGGAGTGCCGGTGATCTCTTCGACCGGGACATCGAGGCCGAAGGTGTCTCGCAACATGATCGACAGGCCCTGGGGATTGGCGCCCTCCGTCGACACCTTGGGGTCGAGGGCGTTGTCGAGAAAGGAGTCGATAACGTCCTCGGAGAGATCGAGGAGCCACTGTCGGGTCTCTTTTCCTTCGAGAATCATGCGCCTTGTGCCGTAGATGGCGACCCGCTGCTTGTTCATGACGTCGTCGTACTCCAGCAGGTGCTTGCGTACCGCGAAGTTCTGCGCTTCGACCTGGCGCTGGGCCCGCTCGATCGATCGGGAGACCATGGGATGTTCGACCGGCATGTCCTCTTCCATTCCCAGTTTCAACATCAAGCCGCTGATGCGATCGGATCCGAAGATGCGCATCAGGTCGTCCTGCAGGGACAGGTAGAAGCGCGACGATCCGATATCGCCCTGCCGGCCCGCGCGTCCGCGAAGCTGATGGTCGATACGCCGGGCTTCGTGCCGCTCGGTGGCGAGGATGTGCAGGCCGCCGAGAGCCACCACACGCTCGCGCTCGCTGCGGTCCAGGAGGTCCGCGATGGCGGCGATGGTCCTCGGGTTCGAGGTCACGGTGGTGAGTTCGGCGCGGAGGGGGTGGACATCGAGGAAGTTGATGGGCTTCTCGGTATCCCAGTGGGGGAAGAAGGACTTGGCGAGCTTGTTCCGCTTCGGCCGGGGCAGGGCTTCGGCGGCGTCGAGATACGTCTTCAACGCCTCGTCGTGGAGGGCGAGGTCCGAAACGGTTTGAAAGGAGGGGTGGTCATTGGGGAATGCGGCCACCAGGCCGAGGTAGCGCTCGGCCAGGGCCTCCTTGTACTTCGAATCGAACTTCCGGTGAGCCAGCTCCTTCTTGAAGTCCGCCGCCATCTCGGTGAGGGCCAGCTGCTCGGCGGAGGCTTTTTCGGGGGCGGTGGCCGTATCCGGATTGATGTTTCCCTCCACCAGGATGTTACGGGCGCGAACATCGGGGATGCCGCCGAGAATAATGTCGGTGCCGCGTCCGGCCATGTTGGTGGCGATGGTGACGGCGCCGAAGCGTCCGGCCTGCGACACGATGTCGGCCTCTCTCTCGTGATACTTGGCGTTCAGCACCACGTGTTTGATGCCCTCGCGCTTGAGCATGGCGGCCAGGTGCTCGGACTTCTCGATGGAAATCGTTCCCACCAGGACCGGCCGCCCGGCCTCGGCCAGTTCCTTGATTTCGCGCAGGACCGCTCGATCCTTCTCCGGCTCGGTGCGATAGACCATATCCGGGTTCTCGAGCCTGATCATCGGGCGGTTGGTGGGGGCCACCAGGACTTCGAGCTTGTAGATCTTCTCGAATTCGGCGGCCTCGGTCTCCGCGGTTCCCGTCATGCCCGCGAGTTTCCCGTACATGCGGAAGTAGTTCTGCAGGGTAATGGTGGCGAGGGTCTGATTCTCTCGCTCGATCTTCACTTTCTCCTTGGCTTCGACCGCCTGGTGGAGACCGTCCGACCAACGCCGACCGGGCATCAGACGTCCGGTGAACTCATCGACGATGATGACCTGGCCGTCCTTGACGACGTAGTGGACGTCACGGGTGTAGAGAGAATGGGAGCGCAGAGCCTGGTTGACGTGATGCAGGACGTCCATGTTCGACGGATCCCAGAGATTGGTAACGGCCAGGAGTTCCTCGGCATGGGACATGCCGGCATCGGTCAGGGTGACGTTGCGGGCCTTCTCATCGACGATGTAGTCGCCGGTCTTCTCGAGTTCCTCTCGCTCCTCCGCTTTCTTGTCCCCGGAGATCCGGGCGCCCGGAATCAGCTTGGGGATGATCTGATCGACCCGGTAGTAGAGGTCGGTCGACTCCTCTGCCGGCCCGCTGATGATGAGAGGGGTCCGGGCCTCGTCGATGAGGATAGAGTCCACTTCGTCGACGATCGCGTAGTTGTGGCCGCGCTGGACGTACGACTCCAGTTCGAACTTCATGTTGTCGCGGAGGTAGTCGAAGCCGAATTCGTTGTTGGTGCCGTACGTGATATCCGCGGCGTAGGCGGCCTTGCGGTCTCGGTCCATCATGTCGTGCTGGATGCAGGCCACTTTCAGCCCAAGCGCCCGGTAGAGACGGCCCATCCAGTCGGAGTCGCGCTTGGCCAGATAGTCGTTGACGGTGACGACGTGGACGCCCTTCCCGGTGAGGGCGTTGAGGTACGCGGGGAGTGTCGCGACCAGGGTCTTTCCCTCGCCCGTGCGCATCTCCGCGATCGCGCCCTCATGGAGGGCCATGCCGCCGATGAGCTGCACGTCGAAATGGCGCATGTTGAGCACCCGGCGCCCGGCCTCGCGAGCCACCGCGAAGGCCTCGGGGAGCAGGTCGTCGAGGGCGGCGCCCTGGGTCAGCCGGGCCTTGAAGGCGTCGGTCCGAGCCCGTAACTCCTCGTCGCTCAGCCGCTGCAGGGAGGGTTCAAGGTCGCTGATGACCTGGATCCTCGAGCGCATTCGCTTGACGTCGCGTTCATTTTTCGTCCCGAAGATCTGAGTGAGCAGTTTCCCAAGCATTGAGTGAAGTCATTCTAAGGTGTTCGCGCGCAAAGCCCTCCTCGGGAGTCTCCGCATGTCAGATCGCCCGCCACCCCGTCTTCTTCTTCGTGGGGGGCGTCGGCGGGGGGCCGAGAGCGTAGCCCACCGTAAGCAAGCAGGCGCTCTCGCCGCCTTCAGATCCTCATGGCCCGGGCCTCTGATTCGATGGGCCGGAACCCCCCTCCCGGGCAGACCCGCGTGACCTCGGGGAGAAGGCCTCGCACCGAGGGGGGCTCCTCTATCCGAGCGAGCGGTATTCGTCGAGGATGTAGAGGAGCGGGTTTTGATTGGCCCCGTTGAGCCACACTTCATAGTGAAGGTGCGGGGCGGTCGAACGGCCGGTGCTGCCGACGAACCCGAGCACCGAACCGCGACGGACCGCCTGACCGGCTTTTACGTTGAAGGCGTCCATATGGCCGTAGTGGGTGACGATACCCCGGCCGTGATTCACGGTGACCGCGTTTCCGTAGCCGCCTTTGACGCCGGAGAAGATCACGGTGCCGTCGGCGGGAGCCAGGATCTTGGTTCCGAGCGGCGCCGAGATATCCAGACCCGGATGGAAGTCCTTCAGACCTGTGAAGGGATCAAGCCGGTTTCCGAAGCCGGCCGACAGATATCCGCGGACGGGCCATACGGACGGAGTGGTGGCGAGCAAGGATCGTTGCTTGTCGAATACACCCGTCAGTTCGCGGGACTTCTCCGTCAATTCCTCGAGTCGGCTGCTCATTTCCTCGAAACTCGCGATGCTCGGAGCTGAACGATCGGCGGTCGTCCCGCCACCGGTCCCGCCGACACTCGGATCGGGGGGCGGCGCATCGACTCCGGCCATGACCCCAAGCTTGTTCACGATACCGCTCAACTGTCCCATTTGCGCGCGCAGCGCGGCCGCGTCCTGCTCGATCTGATGAGTCTTGGTCAACAGGTTCCGCGACTCCTCCTCGACCTTCCTCAGCCGGGAGACTTCGAAAAGGAGCGAAGAGTAGTGAACGAGTGCGCCGACCAGTACGATTCCGGCGACGGCCGCGACTCTGCCCGCGACCTTCGCAACGTTCAGCGGGATCTGGTACTTGCGGAACTTCGCCCTGGCATTGGGGACGAAGATCACGGTGAAGAAATCGGGTGTTTTCATGCTTTTTCAGTCGGACCACTGACATGGACGGCAATGGGAGCCATGGCAACACGAAGCAATCTTGCTCGGAAATGACCTTATCACGCGACTTTAAGAGACGTCAACGCTCCCTGGGCTCTGAACACCAGGGCCTCGAGGACCGCGTGCCGGGAAATCACCTCTGACGCCGCGAGGTCGGCGATGGTTCGAGCGACCTGGGCGGTGCGGTAAACGGCTCGGAGGGACAATCCCTGGATCCGGGCCGCCTGCTCGAGCGCGCCAGCGGCCGTTACGTCCAGGCCCAGGCTCGGTGGGCCCGGGGGCGCACCCCGCAAATCCCGCTCCCGCGCGAACCGGACGGCCTCCATGACACGAGCCCGCACGCGGGCCGAGGACTCGCCGACCCAGTCATCGGCGGGGGAGAGCGAGGAGGGAAGTCGAATCTCCGGTCGCGGCATCTCCACCACCAGGTCGATTCGATCGAGCAATGGACCCGAAATACGGCTCTGGTACCGGGCGATCGAGCGTGGTGGGCATCGACAGGGCAGAACCGGGTCGCCACGATATCCGCACGGGCATGGATTCATGGCGGCGATCAACTGGAACCGGGACGGAAACTCGAAGGTGGCGCGGGCCCGCGCCACGATGAGCCGGCCTTCTTCGAGGGGCTGCCGCAATCCTTCGAGAGTGGCCCGAGAGAACTCCGGAAGTTCGTCGAGGAAGAGCACGCCGCCGTGGGCGAGGCTGATCTCACCGGGTCGGGGCACCGAACCGCCGCCCGCAAGAGCTATGGCGGAGGCGGTGTGGTGCGGAGCCCGGAAGGGGCGAGAGGTGACCAGGCCTTGCGGCACCAGGCCGGCTGCCGATTGAATGACCGTCATCTCAAGCGCCTCATCCTCCGAAGGGGGAGGAAGTATTCCGGGCAGTCGCCGCGCGAGCATGGTCTTCCCCGAGCCCGGCGGACCGATCATGAGCAGATTGTGGCGCCCGGCGGCGGCGATCTCCAGGGCCCGCCGAGCCATGGCCTGGCCGGCGACCTCTCGAAGATCCAGGGCGCAGGCCGAGGGCGGGCCCGGTTCAACGCCGCCCATCGACTCGATCCTCGGCGGCTCCGCGCTGCCGTCCCCGACGGCGCTCAGGAGATTCGCGGCTCCCCGGACCATGACGCCGTTCACCAGCGCCGCCTCCGTTCGATTCCCCCGCGGCACGATCGCTCGCCGAAACCCTTGCGTGCGCGCCTCGATCAGGATGGGCAGGACTCCGGGAACCGGCCGGAGGCTGCCGTCGAGGGCTAGTTCCCCGAGAAGAAGGCAGTCGGAGAGATCGTGGAGCGGCTCGCCGGAGGATGCGAGCAACGCCATGGCGATGGCCAGATCGAAGGCGCTTCCGCTCTTTCGCACGTGGGCGGGCGCCAGGTTGACCGTGATTCTTCGGTCCCACGAGAAGTCGAACCCCGAATTTCGGAGAGCGGCTTTGATCCGGCTCTCGCTTTCCCGAATCGCCGAATCGGGAAGGCCGACGATGAACAGGCCCGGGAAACCGGGCGCAGAGTCGACCTCGACGCGGATGATCTGACCGCGGATTCCCGCGACCGCTCCCGTGTGTGTGCTCGCAAGCATGACGCACCTCAGCCGATGAGGACCGCCCTGGGAGAGGAGGGCCGTTCACTCAAATGGGCTAGCGCCGACTCTTTCATCCCCGGTGTCGGTTTCGGGTCCCTCCCGGGCCTTCAAGGGCTGAGCCCTGTTCGGGAGAGTCCCTCAGTCGGGAAGGCTATCGCCGGCGGCCGAAGCGACTCGCAGGATCTGTCCGATGGACAGGCGTGACGAATCCAGGCCGTTCAGCGACTTTATGGCTTCGACAGTGGTGCTGTGACGGGCCGCGACGGAGGACAGCGTATCGCCCCTACGAATCGTGTAGGAGGCATCGTCCGTCGCGGCGGCCACTTTGGACGTCCCGGGTCTTGCCGGCGACCGTCGCGCCGGCCGGGGAATGGCGAGTTCGGTTCCCGGGCGCAGCCGGGAGCGCGCGGTGAGGCTGTTCACGCGCGCGATTTCGGCTGAACTCACACCGAACATCTTGGCGATGAGCGAGAGAGTGTCGCGCTTCTTCACGATGTGGCGGGTGTAGTCCATGGCCCGCTCGCTGGCGAGGCAAAGCGTGACCCGCTCCCCTGACCCGATGGGCACGTCGAGGTCGAAGGCGGAAGACGGGGTCAGGCCCCGGCGCAACTCCGGGTTGAGTCGGTTGATTTCGCTGGCGTCGGTGTTGGCGCAGCGTGCGACCGTGGTGATCGGATAGGACCGCGACACCCGGACCGTCTCGCTGCCGGCGAGCACTCCGGGCGAGAGGTCGATGCCATACGACTCCGGGGACTTCGCGATCATGATGGCGGCGTGAATGAGGGGTACGTAGTTCTTGGTCTCGGCCCGAAACGACCTGGTCTTGGCTAGGGCCCAGAAATCATTGGTCTTGGCCTTTCGGATCGCGCGCTGGACCCTGCCCTCGCCCGCGTTGTATCCGGCAAGGGCCAGATTCCAGTCGCCAAAGAGCGCATAGAGGTTCTTCAGATACTGG
>JANODX010000146.1:0-49687 GCA_031412915.1 Vicinamibacteria bacterium
AATCTCCGACTACATCGACGGGCACAACGACAGCCCTCGACCATTTGTCTGGAAGGCGAAGGCCGAAACGATCATCGAGAAAGTACGTCGCGCACGCCTCGCCCTGGATAAGACTCCAACAGCGTGAAACACATGACTAGGTCTATCGACGATCTGCGCCCATGAAACCTTGACCGATAGCCCGGTGCGGGCTTATTGTCCCGCCGCGCAAATGACATTGAGAACGGGGTGGCCGTCCCACAAGACTCGCCTGGGACGTCGATTGGAGCCCTCTGCCCGACGGGGACTCGCGTGGGTTACCTCCCTGGTTCCGACCTGGTTGATTCTCCACGCCGTCGGGTTCTGGGGCCTCGGGATCATGGACGTCGAGGGTATGCGTAACACTCAGAAGTATCTGGCGGATCGGCCTCTCCTCGCCACGATTTTTGATCCGAATGACGCCCCCCTGTACCAGGCCAGAGAAGTCAGCTACCTTTTCGACCTGGCTGATGCCCGCATCCTGGGGTGGCTCCTCGACCGTGGGTTCGTGTTACTGATGCCGGCAAGCGGCGTGCTCGGATTGATCGCCGTCGCCTTGATCTATCTTTACGGCGCGCGAAAGGTCTTTCAGCTGGACTCTTTAGAAAGCAGTTTCTTACTCTCGCTGTTCCTGAGTTGCATCGTTACGCAGGCATCGACCGCGGTCTTCTATCGGTCGGCCAAGATCGTGTTGAGTGCGGCATTGCTCGCATTCCTGTTCTACGTTGCGTTTCTCCTTCGCACCGGTCGACCACGCAGGACCTCGATCACGCATCTGCTGGGGGTCTCTTCGCTCGGCTTCGTCATGTCATTGGCCGATCGACAGGGGTTCTTCTTCCTGCTCACGACGGCGGCTGTCCTCACGCTCCTTTGGCTGGCGGCAAGAGTTCGCGGGTCTTCCCAGGCGGCAGATCGCCTGCGGGTGGCCATCGCGTGCGGCGGCGCCGCGATGGCCGTCGCTCTGTACGGTTACGTGGTCGCGCCATCGCTTATCGCCCGGCTGAACGGCTACGAGATTGACTTCACGTACCAGCAACAGGTCTCGAGCCTTGACTGGACGCTTCTCGACAAAGCCTTCCAAATGTTCCGATCACAGGTGAGCTACCTATTTGGCGGCGTTCCGTTCTTCCTGGTGGGCGGGGTGGCCGCAATTGCCGGCGCCGTCGGCCTCTGGCGGCGGCGGACGCAACCTGGAGCGGCCCCAGGGACCCTGCTGACCGATGACGCCGCGATCCTGGCCTGCGTGATTCCCGCCTCCCTGGTCCTTCTCCTCGGAACGATGATCCTCTACCATCCTCCAGTCTTCAGCATCCCCGACCATGCGCTGTGGTACTACCCTCTCGCCCTTCACGTGGTTCTCCTGTTCAGCCTGACGCTGTACGTGGCCGGGGCACGCGGCTACTACGTGTCGAGGGCACGATACATGTTCCCTGCGCTTCTGCTCGCGATGATCGCAAGCAACGTCGGGCACTATGACGGACAGCGGCGAATCATGACCGGGTCCGGGTACTTTCAGGAGCAGTATGAGGGCACCCAGGAGATCCTTCGCGACGACACTGCGCGTGCCGGGCAGGTTCGCCCCGCTCGGCGACCCTGGCTTCGCGTGGATCCGGTCGGCGCGATCGTCGCCCTGCCGATTCAACAAGAGGGCTTCCTGGCAGAGGTCCGAGCGGCGTACGCGACGTTAAGACACCGCGGGCGGTTGGGCGGCGCCCCGGGGCCGTATTGGTCGGCGCTCTACGACTTCCTGAGGGGCCCGTCGTCGCCCGTGAGCGACCCGGACGAACTGGAGGCGCTGATTGAAGGCCTTCGGTCTGTCGGAGTGGGCCGGATCGCGGTCAATGAGAGCCTCTCCCGGGACCGCCCTTCTGTTCGGGCAACCGCGGAAGCCTTGCGAGCGAGCGCGCAGGTTGCCGGCGTATCTACCTCGGGCGGTTCTGAGACATTCAACCTTCTCGAGTACGGCGAGCGCCCGAATAAGGAGGGGTTGCGCCGAATCTCCGTGACTTCGTTCCGAGTAACCGCCTCGAGTGGTACGGAAAGTCTCGCGGGCGCCTTCAATGGAAGGGGCGGCGCCTTCTGGAGCTC
Organism: Vicinamibacteria bacterium; assembly: GCA_031412915.1. Taxonomy (GTDB): domain Bacteria; phylum Acidobacteriota; class Vicinamibacteria; order Fen-336; family JAGNNV01; genus JAGNNV01. The sequence continues at coordinate 2,107 of JANODX010000146.1, forward strand.
GGGCGCCCCACAAGCCGGGAACGAGTGGATCCGGATTGAGTTCGATCGACCCCGCAACGTTGGCCGCCTCACGTTCCACGGCCTCGAGAGCGAACGATTGCGCTTGCGTGAGCGTGCCCCCGGACTCGGAGACCGTCCACGCGGGTTGGTGATCGAGTCAGAGGCGGCCACCGGGGTTCAGATCCTGACCTCCTCCAACCCGCTTGGCGCCCTGATAAGGGGCCTGTTGAAAGATCCTGACCGCCTCGCCATGGAAATCGATGTGGCGCCGAACCTCAGCCGCACACTGATCCTGCGGCAAACGGGTCGCAGTCACATCGATCCGTGGTCGATCCACAGAGTCACGATCTGGGAGAGGAGTTAGAACCGTTGGCACGCTCCCTTGCCGTGGTCCTGGCCTTGGCGTCGGTCCTCACCGGCCTTGTGCTTGCGGAGGGTGTGTGCCGGTACCTCGAGCGGACCACCTCCATCCGCAAGGAGCGCGCGGGCGATGACGAGAATCCCGCGTGGGGCTGGCGGGGCATACAGCGCTTCGGCAATCTGGACACCCAAAGGCCGCGCCTCATGATTCTCGGCGATTCCTACACGGCGGCCAGAAATGTCGAGGAGGGGAGCGACTATTCGACCTTGCTCGGAAAGGCGCTGCAGGTCGAGGTCTTCTCCTACGGTGGCGAGGGCTACTCCACGGCGCAGGAGTTGATGGTCTATCGGCGTTGGGCGCGCCGGGTGCGGCCCACCGCGGTCCTCCTTCAGATGTCGACGAACGACTTCATCAACAACTCCGCTGAGCTCGAAGCCCGCAGTCTCATCAACAACAACCTGAAGGTCCGCCCCTACCTCGAGAACGGCGAGATGGTGTCACGCTACCCGCGATTCGGCGGAGCAGTGCGCGCGAAGCTGGTCAACCATTACGCGCTCGGCCGGCGAATTTTCTACGCCCTCGATCAGGGGCGCGCGTGGTTCGCCCTGCGCGGCTTTTTCGCCACCGTGGAGAACGAGATCGGCCGCGATATGAAGGGCCACGCAGGTTACCGCCGTTCCATTGAAACCACTCGCCTGTTGCTGGCTCAATTCCGGGACGAGGTTCAGCCGGCCCCGCTGATGGTGTTCCCCGCGGACGGCCTTGGACCCGACGCACCCTTCAAGGCCGATCTCACAGAGATCTGCGCCCGACTGGGCATTCCGTTCCTCAAGGAACTGCCCGACATCGTCGATGCCGCGAACTCCCCCGCTGCTCCGGTCTACCTCAAGGACGACCCTCACTGGAGCGCCCGCGGCCACACTCTCGCGACGGAACAACTCGCCGCTTGGCTCTCACCCGCTCTCGCGCACTGAGGACGCCGGCGCGTCAATCCGCGCCTCCGGGAGGCGAACCGGAGTCCGTGGATCGGGAAATGACAGATGACTCCGTTTGCGCGAACTACCCGACAAGGAGGACCGATGGTAGCTTCGGTGGTCCCTGGCGCTCATGCCGGAGACCAACGGAGAACCTATAAATGGATGAACGCTTTGGCCAATTGCGACGGCCGGTTTGTGTCTTCGGGTGCCTGTGGCTCGCCTCGATGCTGGTTGCGGTCCCGGGCACCCTGGCCCAGGCTGCGCCTCCAGGGCATCGGGTAGCGAGCCTCGAGATCAAGATCCTGTCGACCATGCTGGCCGATGAGGGCTTCGGGGAGTGGGGCTTCGCGGCACTGGTGGAAGTGGACGGGCGGCGGATCCTGTTCGACACCGGCGCTAACGACGACACCGTGCAGCGCAACTTGAAGGCGCTGAAACTCGACCTCTCCGATGTGGAGATCGTGATCCTGAGTCACAACCACTCCGACCACACGACCGGCCTGCTGCCCCTGAGACGGCAGTACGTCGCGAAGTCCCCCAAGGCACTGAGCAGGGTGTACGCGGGTCGGGGGATCTTCCTGCCGCGCATCGCGGCCGATGGCCAGGTAGACGACAGGATGGCCCTCATCAGGAGCAAGTTAGAAGCGACCGGGGGAAGCGTCGAAGATGTGGCCAAGCCCACGCAGATCCTGCCCGGGGTTTGGCTCACGGGGCCCGTGCCCCGCATCCATCCCGAGCGGAACTGGAGCACGCTCGGGAAGGTGCGCACGAGCGAGGGCGACGTGGAGGACACCGTGCCCGAGGACATGACTCTCGTGTTCCAGACCGATAAGGGGCTCGTCTACCTGTTTGGGTGCGGCCACGCCGGCGTGGTCAACACGCTCGAGTACACGCGCAAGTCCATCGACGCCTCCCCGGTGAAAGCGGTCATCGGCGGGGTCCACCTGTTCGCCGCCACCGACGCGCAGTTGGCGTGGACCGCCTCGCAGTTGAGAGCGTTCGGGTTGCAACAGTTCGTGGGCGCGCACTGCACGGGCATCGAAGCCGTCTACCGCATTCGCGAACTGGCCGGCCTGACCCGAAAGACCAGCGTGGTCGGCGCGGTCGGCGCATCCTACTCACTGGCCAACGGCATCGACGCTGTCCGAGTGGCGAGGTAAGCCAGTCTCGGTGTAGCCCCAAGGTTAGGGGCCCCCGCGGTTGCCGGGCCAACGGAAAGCCGATCGTTGCGGTTCCTGACAACCCGCTACTTATCGAAGAGCGGTCCAGATCTCCTGCCGCACGAAGTCGCGGAGACCCCCGGATTTGTCGATGTTGGCCTTGCGCTGCGCCTCGTCCGGAACGATGCGAATGGTGGCTTCGTCCAGACCCTTGCCGAGCGCCTCGGCGGCCGCTCGGTTCTTCAGCCTGAAGATGCGCAGGTGCGTCCAATCCGCAATCACCGACGACGTGCCCATCTGCGACGGGGTCACCGTAACCACCTCTTCGAAGACGCCGGCCTGACGCGCGTTCTCATCGATCTTCTCAGCCGTGCCTTTGATGTAGGCGTTGTAGGCATCGGACATGCCCGGCTTGGCGCGCCAGAAGTAGGCAACGTAGACCGGACCGTCTGCCGACAAAACCGCGGGCGTTTGCGCCATGGCCGGATGGGGTGACGCCCAAACCAGAAGGAAGAGGGTCATGGCCGAGAGGACGGTAGGAGTTGTGCGTGCCATACCCGAATTGTAATCCCCTTGACTCCCCGGGCAGACAATAGACCTGATCGAGCGGCTGCCGCGCCCAATCCACGACCGTGACGGCCCGGGCCACCGCGGCTATGATCCTGCTCACACGAAAGACAACCTTGGCCCAACCTGCCCCCGCACCGCGGAGAATCGGCAAATTCGAGATCCTCGACCAACTGGGCCAGGGGGGCATGGGGACCGTCTACAAGGCCCGGGATCCTGGCCTCGACCGACTGGTGGCTCTCAAGACCATCATCAGCGATGTGCTGGAAAGCGAGGATGCCAAGGAGCGCTTCTACCGCGAGGCGCGCGCCGCGGCCCGGCTTCAGCATCCCAACATCGTGACTGTATTCGAGGCCGGCGACTTCGAGGGCACTCTGTTCATAGCCATGGAGCTGCTCGAGGGGCAGGACCTCTCCCAGGCCCTGCAGGTCCCCCGCAGCGTCGAGGAAAAAGTGAGGATCGTGGTCGAGATCTGCCACGGCCTCGATTACGCCCACAAGCGGGGGGTGATCCACCGGGATATCAAGCCCGCCAACATTCGCCTGCTGCCGAACCGGAGCTTGAAGATCGTGGACTTCGGTATCGCCCGGCTGGGCGAGTCGCACATGACCAAGACCGGCCTGGTCCTGGGCACCCCCAGCTATCTGGCCCCGGAGGTGCTGGCGGGAGGCAGGGTCGATCACCGGGCCGACGAGTGGGCGGTGGGCATCGTGCTTTACGAACTGCTGGCCGGCCGCAAGCCCTACGCTTCACCCACCTTCGTCACGCTTGCCTACCAGATCGTCCACGAGCCGCTGCCACCGCTCGACGCGGCGGCGCTTGGCTTGCCGCCTGGCCTGCAGGAGGTGGTGGCGAAAGCCCTGGCCAAGTCCCCCCGCGATCGCTACGCGGATCTTGCCGAGTTGGCGGCCGAGTTGCTGAAGGTGGTGGGCCTTCAGGCGACCGCCGATACACCCCTCGCCGAGCAGGCACGCCGGCGGTCCTACGAACTGAATCTGAAGGAGGCGAAGCGCCGCCTGGCCGCGCAAGACCTGGAGCAGGCTCTGGATGCGGCGCGCCGGGCCCAGGCGGTGGAGCCCTCGGGCGCCGAGGTGGTGAGCCTGCTGAGGGGAATCGAGGCGCGCCTGGCGGCGGCCGAGGTGGCCCCGACGCCGCCTCCGACGGCCGTGCTCACCCAGGTCCGCACCCGGGGTGCTGCCGTCTACCGCGACCTGGGGACCTTCGGCGAGCCCCCGTCCACTCAAACCGCGGCCTTTTCGCCGGTCCAGGCGGTGTTGGCGCTCGCCGGCAGCGACGGAGCGGTGCGCCTGTGGGATCTGGAGGCTCGCCGGCGGCTCACCATCCTGCGCACCGAGATGCAACAGCGTGCCGGGTATGACGCCCGCGCGGTGTGCCTCGCCTTTTCCCCCGATGGAAAGCTGCTGGCCGTCGGTCACGTGGACGGAGCCATTCACCTCTTCGATCTGACCCGGGGTGAGGAACTGAAGGTGAAACTCCGCCACGAGGACATGGTCTCAAGCCTGGCCTTCTCGCCTGACGGAAAAACACTGGCCTCGGGTGGCACCGACACCAACCTCAAGCTCTGGGACGTGGACGGTTGCCGGAGCGGCGACCCCCGTCGGGAGCTTTATCGCCAGCCGTCGGCCATCACGGCCCTGGCCTACGCAGGCAGGGGCAAGTGGCTGGTGACGGCCCACACCAATCGCATCCTGCGCGTTCTGGAGGCGGGGACGGTGCGCCTCAACGCCACCCTGCGCGGACCCGAGGCCCCGGTCACCCTGCTCCTTTCCGACCCCTTGGGTCGGCGACTGGTGGCCGGGAGTCAGGACCGGCTGCTGCGGGCCTTCGACCTGGAGACCAAGGCGCCGCCCGTGAGCCTGGGACCTTTCCGCAAACCGCTGACCGCCGCCCGCTTCTTCGCCGATGGACGACACCTGGTCACCGTGGGCCTCGAGAATGTCGTCCAGATCTGGGACCTCGATTCTCAAACCGCCATGGCGAGCCTCTACGGCGCCGCCGAGGAGGCTTTCGTCGGGGTTGGCTTATACAGAGCCGGCGAGCATCTGGCCGCGGCCCTGGCCGACGGCCGCATCCGTCTCTGGGGGCCTTCATGAAACGCTTCCTGCTGTCCCGTGGTCTAACTTGATCGCCTTCCGGTTCGGGGCACCGCGCACGGCCCGCAGAGCGCGATGTAGTCCATGGCCGCAGGCGGAAAAGTCATGCGGTCGCCTGTGAACACGGGCGTCCACCGCGGCAGACCGGGCTCTTCGATCAAGCTCCCGCTGCAGCGCCCGGGCGGCTGGTGACACCCACTCCTCTCGCACTCGCACCTCTCGCCGGCCCGCTCCTTGAGCCGGTGTATGAAATCGGATGGGTAGTTCATCTGGTTCACCTTCGTACTGTAGCGCATCTCACCCGGCTCGACGACCTGCAAAACCTGCAAAACCGGAGGCTCCGCCCCTCGCGCCGGGCGTGAAGTTCGAGAGCCAACTAACGCAGTTTCGCGCCTGGTTTTACAGTCTGGCTTTCGGGCGGCGCGGCCTGCTTCTCCACCCAGTCCACGAGATGATCGAACGCGTCGCGCACCGTCATCAGATAGGACGGTCCTTCAGCCATCGCGTCGGCAACGTCCTTCGGCAGCTTCATCCTGGATTCGGCGACGTACTCGAACGACATGGCGCCATCGTCATCGCCCGACATGTGCCACACACCTTCGACTTCATAGAGCCTGTGCATCGCCTGCGGCTGCACGCGCTTCCGATAGGCGCGCACCTCGCGGATCATCAGGTCGTCCCAGGTGCCCACCACCTCGATCGTCGGCACCTTGACGATGCCGCTCGAATTCTCTCCCGGCGCCTGCGGGCGTGCCGCCGCCGCGACCGCACTGGCGCCCGCGTAGGGCCAGAGCCTTCGCGCCTCGACCGGGGTGCCCACCGCCTCCGCGTACGCGCGCACGTTCGGGTCCGTCGCCTTCAGGCCAGGGTGAACGCGCGGGTCGACGAGCGGCCACAGCGCTGCCATCCTGGCGCTCTTGTCGAGTCGCGTCGGCACGTCGCCGCCGCCCCTGCAATCAAGATCGTGCCCGCGTAGATCTTCAGGTCGTCCTCGGCGGCGAGACGCGCGACGCTTCCGCCCGCGGAGAGCCCGACCAGATACACGCGCGCGGGCCCTATCTTCATGCGCCGGCCCACTTCGGTCCGAGCGATCTCCGTGAACTGGTAAGTGAGGGCAAGGCCCTCCCTCGGGCCACCAATGCCGTCGCGGTCGACGCTTCCGTAGGCGAAGCCCTTCCCGAGTGAATAGCGCCCGATCACATCGTCCAGCGCAGTCTCGTCGGTGCCAATCACTTTGCCGGACCGATCGTAGTCAAAGCCGCCCCCGCCGCCATGGGCGCCGATCACGAGAGATCCGTTCCAGTTCGCAGCGGCGGGCACGCGCAGAACGAAGCGCTTGGTGACGGCCTTGCCGCTCACCTCGGTGCTGACCAGGCCCTTGAACTCAGTTCCGCCGAGCACCGCGGTTTCGGCCACCGCAGAAAACGGCGAGGCGGTCTGGGCCCCCGCGGTGGACGCAACCAGGACCCCGGCCACGAGCAAAACTACGCGGATTCGTTTCATGAGCGACATTATCGTTCGCCGCGCATCCCGTCGCTCGCAAGGTTGCGCGCGACGCATCGCAGGGTCGCCCGGACGAAGAGACCATCGGTGGCTGCGAACACGCGTGCGGCGTGCTCCCTGAGCTTGCCTGCCCTGAGCTCGCCTGCCGTGAGCCTGCCCGCACTGAGCTTGTCGAAGCGTCGAACGGTCGAAGGGTGGTCCCTGAGCTTGTCGAAGGGTGGTCCCTGAGCTTGCCTGCCGTGAGCTCGTCGAACGGTCGAAGGGTGGTCCCTGAGCTTGCCTGCCGTGAGCCTGCCCGCACTGAGCTTGTCGAAGTGTCGAACGGTCGAAGGGTGGTCCCTGAGCTTGTCGAAGGGTGGTCCCTGAGCTTGTCGAAGGGTGGCGAAGCTGCGACCGAGGGGCCTGTCCTCGCCTCGCCTCACCTGCCGGGGGAGCCACGCTGTTACTTGAAAACACCAGGCGACCTTCTCCTTCGCGGCCAAGCGACCAGTGCCGCCATCGAAACTGTGACACTGGCAGAACCGTCATACCACGGAGGTGAGACGACGATGGCGGCGACAGGCGTGGTCGGTCGACCGGAAACTACACGGTGCTGGTGGCGAACTTCGGCGCGCGTGACGATTCGGGCGCGTTGCAGATCGTCCTAAGCACCGGATCGTGCCCGGCGGCGGCCGCGCTCAATTCGGCGGCATCGGCGGCCCCGAACGAACGCCTGGTCCATCGGATCCGGAGTTTGTGTCCGTAGGTTGTGACGAAAGGGGGCCGCAGCTCTTCTCGCTACGAAGGGCTCGGTCCCCCGGGTCTCTCCTTACCCGGCGCGCATCGAGCGCCGGCTTCCCAAGACGAGGCCCGCGCTGTTATCTACACCCCCGGCTGCTGTCGGAGACCACCCAGATTATCGGTTCTCCGTCGGCGCCTCCCTTGTCGTCTTGCTTCTGGTACTGGCCTTCCAGAGATTCGAAGTGCAGCACGACGGTTTCAGTGAGGCGGTCCTCTCCCCCGGATCCTCCGGTTGAATAGGACGAAACGAACACATTTCGCATGGTCAGTTTGAGGAAATCAAACTGCGCGCTGCCGGCCTTGCGCACGGTCAGGACGGCGGCCGGAATGATCTCTCCGGAGATACCGTTGATGATGAACTGAGGCGAGGCCGCGTCGATGTACTTCGTGAAGGAGAGATCCTGTATGCACGCCCGCGGCTCGAGACCGCGCCTGGTCTGGGCGGTGCCTCGCGACTCTCCCCAGGACCAGGCCAGGACGTCGATCTCGCCCCGATGAGTTTGGTCCTGCGATTCACCCTTGATTTCGCCGATCTTGATGAACATATCGATCGCGGCCATGGCGTTGCTGGACGCGAGCAGAAAGGCGGCGAACGTAGCCGCGGTAAAGAGTCTCCCGAAGGTCAATTGTTTCATCGTGTTCTCCGTGTTCTCCCGTAATGGTCAATCGTGGCGCGTCTCATCGGCCGGCCCCGGATGGCCCAAGGTCACTCTGTCTGCCGCCTTTTGGGAAGATGGCAAAATGCCCAACCAGGCGCAGGAGAGCAGGTGATACTCTGATCCTTCGCCGGAAAGCGGCCCGCCGGGCTGCGGCGTACCCCCCGGCCAATCAAAGAACGACAACGGAGAAGACGAACACTAATGAAGAAACTGATCTACCGCACATTCCTCGTACTCGGCGTATCGAGCCTCGCGATCCCGGCCTCGGCCCAGCTCAAGTATGGAACCGACTACACGACCAGTGACGCCATCTGGAGCGTCACCAACGTCAAGGTGGACTCCAACATGATCCCGGAATACCTCGAGGGGATCAAGCAGACCTGGACCGCCAGCAACGATCTGGCCAAGCAGATGGGCCAACTCGAAGACTACTCGGTCTACACGAGCGAACTGGCGGCCGGCGGCGACTACAACCTGACGCTCATGGTCAAGTACACGAACATGGCGCAGTACGAGAAGGGCCGCAAGGAGTTCAAGGAGTTCGAGGACGCGTGGCGCAAGAAGCTGTCCGAGGAGAAGCAGAAAGCCATCGTCAAGACCTACCCCAACATGCGCACGATCGTCGGCGAATACCTGATGCGCCAGGTCCAGTTCCTGAAGTAGCCGCCACCCGGCCGCTCGTAGCGTTTACGGGCGGCCGCAGTCTCTTCCCGGTTCCCGAGGCCCTGTTTCGCCAAGGGTCGGCGATCCAGTGCTAGGGTTCCTTTTCCGAGTAACCCTATGAGCCATGTCGCGGCGGAACCCACGCATCCTGGAAAGCCGTGAGCGCGGATACCCCGTCCCGGCTCACCGGCTGCATTGCCCCGCTCGTCACGCCGTTCGATACCGAGGAGCGCGTCGACGTAGCGGCGTTCGAGCCCCTCGTGCAGTTCCTGCTCGACGGCGGCGTCTCGGCTCTCATGCCCACGGCACTCACGGGCGAAGGCCCCCTGCTCGACCCTGAGGAAACCTTCACGGTGTGGCAGGCCACGTTTTCCGCGGCCCGAGGCCGAGTGCCGATCGTGCCCGCCATCATCGCCACGAGAACCGCCCAGGCCGTGCGGCTCGCCCGCCGAGCGCACGACCTGGGTGCGGCGGCCTTGATGGTCGCGCCGGTGGTGCCGGAGTTGTACGCGGGGCGCTCGAGGGCCGACGTCACGGGTTTCTACCGGGAGGTGGCCGAGGCCACCCCGCTGCCCCTCGTTCTCTTCAACTACCCTTCTCTCACGGGGGTCGACCTCACTCCCGACTTCATCGCGGATCTCGCGGACATCGACCGCGTTCGGTACGTGAAAGAAAGCACGGCCGACAGCCGACGCGTCCACGCCATAAAGCGGCGGTGCGGCGATCGCATCGAGGTCATCTGCGGCAACCCGAACGCCGCACTCGAGTCCCTGGCGCTTGGCTGCAGCGTGTGGATCACCGGTGTGATGAACGTGGCGCCGCGGTCCGCGGCGCAACTGATGAAGGCCGTCACCGTGGACGGCGATCTCGCGCGGGCGCGGCGCATCTACTACGAGTCCATCCTGCCCCTCGTGGACCTGATGTTCCAGAACAGCAACCCCACCGGCACGATCAAAGCCGGGTTGCGCGCACGCGGAGTGCCCGTGGGGGTGCCGCGCCGGCCCGGTTCGGACGTGTCGGCCGCGGACGCATCGGCACTCGCGGCACTTACCGCCCGGGTGACCGCGGCGGAGAGCGCCGGCTACCCGGAGTAGCGAGGCAACGCCGGGCGCACGCCTGGTCGCCGACTCCGGGCGCTTGGTCGTCGCGAAACGTTTAGGCTCCCGGTGTGACCCCCGAAGGCCCTCTCGGAATTCCCGCTCCCCCGGTCTCCCCAGGTCAGGCCCTTCGGTTGGCCTGCGACCTGTATGGTCTCGGTCCGGAGGAGGACCTCCACGCCCTGGCTCTGCCTGGGGAGTACGACGCCAACTTCGCGATCGCGGCGCAGGATGGGCGTCGCTTCGTTCTGAAGGTGATGCATCCGGCCCGCGAGCGCGGCCTCGTCGACTTTCAGTGCGCCGCCCTTCGGCACCTCGCCCAGACCGCACCCCACCTCTCCCTTTCGCGCGTGCAGACCACAAGCACCGGGAAGCTGGTCACCCTCGTCCCGATGCCGGGTCGCGAAGACGGCGCCATGACCGAGCGGCTGGTCTGGATGTTGAGCTTTGTCGAAGGCACGCCGCTCGCCGAGGCCCGGCCGCAGACCGACGAGATGCTCCTGAGCCTTGGCCGGTTCCTCGGATCCATGGACAAGGGTCTGAACGGTTTCACTCATCCCGCGAGCGATCGTGATTTCAAGTGGGATCTGTCGCGGGCGGAGTGGGCTCTTGGCTCGCTGCAACATATCGCCGATCCGTCGCGGCGGGACCTGGTTCTTCGCGGGTTGACCCTATTCAGGTCCCACGTGGTCCCCTCCCTGCCGCACCTCCGCCGTTCGGTGATTCACTCCGACGCGAACGACTACAACGTCCTCGTGAACGGGCCGGAGGCGGAACCGCGGCAGGTCACGAGCGTCATCGACCTTGGGGACATGCATCTCGGCCTCACCGTGGCCGAAGTCGCGATCGGCGCCACCTATGCGCTCCTTAGCACCCGGAACCCCCTGGCCGCCGCCGCCCTGGTGGTCCGCGGATATCACGAGGCGCATCCTCTCGACGAGCGCGAGATCGCGGTCCTGTTTCCGCTCATCGTGGCCAGACTCGCGGTGAGTGTCACGAACTCCGCGATCCAGAAGTCGCTCAAGCCCGACGATCCATATGTCACGATCAGCGAAGCGCCCGCGTGGAAGGCTCTCGACCTCTTGATGCGGGTTTCGCCGAATCTCGCCCACGCGATCTTCCGGAACGCCTGCGCTCTCCCGGTGGTCCCCGGGGCGGACGCCGTCGTTTCCTGGATCGCCGCGAAGGCGGGTCGCATGGCGCCCGTCCTCGACCTGGATCTGCGCCGCGCGCCGAGTCTCGTTTTCGACCTGAGTGTCGGCAGCACGCTCCTCGGCGCCGATCCTAGGGCCACGGAAACCGGCACCCTCACGGAAACGCTTTTCCGCCGGATGCGGGAGGCCGGGGCATCGGTGGGCGTCGGTCGCTACGATGAGGCGAGGCTCCTCTATGTATCGCCACTTTTCGACCCGGGCGGAGCCCCGACCGACGAGCGTCGGACCGTTCATCTCGGCGTCGATCTCTTCGTCGAGCCGGGTTCGCGCGTGCGAGCGCCGCTCCCGGGTGTCGTTCACATTCTCGCCAACAACCATGCGCCGCAGGACTACGGTCCACTGGTCGTCCTGAAACACCAGACGGACGAGGGCCGTCCGTTCTTCACCCTCTACGGCCACCTCAGCCTCGACACCCTCGCGGGCCTCGCCCTGGGGCAATCCGTGGAAGCGGGGCAGGAGATCGCGCGCGTGGGCTCGCCCCCCACGAACGGGGACTGGGTCCCCCACGTGCACTTTCAGATCATCCTCGATCTGCTCGAACTTGGCCGTGATTTCCCCGGGGTGTGCCGGGCGTCCGAGAGGGAGCTGTGGAAGGCCCTCTCCCCCGACCCTAATCTCATTCTCGGCATTCCCGCGGCTGAGCTCGGCGAACCGCCGCTGCCCGCGGCGACGACTCTGGCCGGGCGGCGACGCTTCCTCGGCGGCAACGTCAGCCTGTCGTATGAACGCCCGCTCAAGATCGTTCGCGGCTTGGGCGCCTACCTCTACGATGAGACGGGTCGCGCTTTCCTCGATATGTACAACAACGTTCCCCTGGTCGGGCACACTCATCCCCGTGTGGTGCGGGCGGCCCAGGATCAACTTGGGCTCCTCAACACCAACACCCGATACCTTCACGACAACGTGGTGCGTTACGCCGAGCGCCTGAAGGCCCTCCTCCCCGAGTCCCTGAGCGTGTGCTTCTTCGTGAACTCGGGAAGCGAGGCAAACGATCTGGCCCTTCGCATGGCCCGGACCCACACGAAGCGCGAGGACATCATCGTTCTGGAGAACGCCTACCACGGACACACCGCTTCGTTGATCGACGTGAGTCCCTACAAGTTCGATGGCCCGGGCGGAAAGGGGCGGAAGAGTTTCGTTCACGTCGCTCCCATGCCCGACGACTATCGCGGTCCCTATCGACGAGACGACCCGGCCGCGGGGGTGAAGTACGGCCTCACGGTGGGCGCGGTGGTCGATCGTATGGGGCAGGCGGGGATCACTCCCGCGGCCTTCATCGCCGAAACCCTGCCCAGCGTGGGCGGGCAGATCGTACCGCCTCCTGGATACCTGGCCGAGGCGTACCGGCATGTGCGGGGGGCGGGCGGCCTGTGCATCGCCGATGAGGTTCAGGTCGGCTTCGGTCGTCTCGGAACTCACTTCTGGGGTTTCGAAATGCAGGGTGTCGTGCCCGATATCGTTGTCCTCGGAAAACCGATTGGCAACGGTTTTCCCCTGGGCGCCCTGATCACCACGGAGGCGATCGCAAAATCGTTCGACAACGGTATGGAGTTCTTCAGCACGTTCGGAGGTAACCCGGTCGCCTGTGCGGCGGGCCTCGCCGTCCTCGACGTGGTGCGCGACGAGGGGCTCCAGGGGCGGGCCCTCGAGGTGGGGAATCACATCGTCTCGGGTCTGCGCGGACTGATGGAGAAGCACGCGCTCATTGGAGATGTGCGCGGCTCGGGGCTTTTCCTCGGAGTCGAACTGGTTCGCGACCGCACCACGCGCGAACCGGCTCCCTCCCAGGCGAAGTACGTGGTGAACCGGCTCCGTGACCTCGGGATCCTGGTCGGTACCGATGGTCCCCACGAGAACGTCCTGAAACTGCGTCCACCTCTGGTGCTGTCAGATCGGGAGGCCGACCTGTTTGTCGCGGCGTTCGAGCAGGTCCTCGGCGAAGACCGCGCCAGACCGTAGGCGTTTGGCCTCATCGGACGGCTGCTCGCGGTCCTCTCGTAACTGCTCCGGTAGGGCGAGACACGCCCGAAGAGCAACGCTAACATCCGTCCGGATTGAGTCGGCGATAAGTGAGCATGGCGCTCACGACTCCGCTCGATGGGAGGCCGGCCATGCAAAGAGTATTCATCCTGACCCTGGTGCTCGGGCTCGGAACCACGCTCACTGAGGCTCAGCCCATGAAACCCCGTGCTCGCGAATTGGGGATCAGTTCGCTGATCGGCGGCGCGGCCGGCGCGCTCGATGCCATCACCGACGTCGCGGGGGTCGAGGTCGGTCACACCACACTCATCTCGGGCGAAGGCAAGCTCGTCCGCGGTCAGGGCCCCGTGCGAACGGGCGTCACCATCGTTCATCCCCGCGGCAAGGCCAACCCCGACCCGGTCTTCGGCGCGTGGTTCACTCTGAACGGCAACGGCGAGATGACGGGGACCACCTGGCTCCAGGAAAGCGGGATTCTCGAAGGCCCCATCGGAATCACCAACACCCACAGCGTGGGCGTCGTCCGCGACGCCATTCTGGAATGGCAGGCCACCCGGCCCGGCCTTCAGCCGTGGGGTCTCCCGGTGGTCGCCGAAACCTACGACGGCCTCCTGAACGACATCAACGGTTTCCACGTCAAGCCCACCCACACCATCGCCGCGCTGGAGAGCGCTTCGGGCGGCGCCGTGGCCGAAGGCAACGTGGGCGGCGGGACCGGTATGGTCTGCCTCCAGTTCAAGGGCGGGATTGGCACGGCGTCGCGCGTGCTCGAGGCCGCGCGCGGGGGCTACACCGTCGGGGTCCTGGTGCAATGCAACTTTGGGTTGCGGCCGAACCTGCGCGTGGCCGGCGTTCCCCTCGGTCAGGAAATTCCAGATCTGCTGCCCTGCATCGGTTCGAGCGACCCCGCGGTCCAGCCGCAGGTGCGCCGCTGCGAGAGCCAGGCGTCGCCAAAGGCCGACAATCCGGGCGACGAGACCGGCTCGATCATCGCGGTGGTGGCCACCGACGCGCCCCTCCTGCCGCACCAGTTGAAGCGGCTCGCCACCCGCGTGGCTCTGGGCGTGGGCCGAAGCGGCGGGATGGGGGGTAACGGTTCGGGTGACATCTTCGTCGCGTTCTCGACCGCCAATCCCAAGACGGGCGGCGCCGATGCGGCCTCGAACGTCACCATGCTGCCCAACACGAAGATGGATCCCCTGTTCGCGGCCACCGTCCAGGCAACCGAGGAAGCGATTCTCAACGCCATGCTCGCCGCCGAAACCATGACCGGGGCCGACGGTGCGCGAGTGGAGGCGCTCCCCCACGATCGACTGCTGGCCGCGTTGCGCAAGTACGGCCGATTGAAATGACTCTCCCGGCCGATCCAAGAGTGCTCGCGGTGCTCTGAAAAGTTCAGGAGGGCGGTCAGGTTCCCAGGATGCGCCGAGGCAGGAGAGGATTCAGGTGCATGGTGAGGTCGTACACCGAGCTGCCGCAGGCCGCGGCCAGGTCGTCGGGACGAGACCCCTCCTGCGCATCGAAGAACGTGGCCACGTCGCCCACCGCCACCCGAAGTTCGGGCCCGAGTTCCACGATGGAGTGGCTGGCCGACACGCTGGCGATCAGCGGGTAGAGTTCGCCACCGATGCGGACGCGCCCGCCCTTGGCGGACACCCGCGGCAGACCGTCGGCATGGCCCAGAGGCAGAGTGGCCACGAAGACGTCGCTCTTCGCCATGTAAGCGCGGTTGTAGCCGGCGCTCTGCCCCGCCCGCAAAGGCTTCACATAGGCCACACGGGCCTTGAGACTCACCGCAGGCCGCAGGTCGAGGACGCCCAGGGACCGAAACGGCGCCTCGGAGTAACAGCCGAAGAGGGCCATACCCGGGCGCACCATGTCCAGGAAGGCGGCCTCGTTCTGGAACAGGGCGAAACTGGAGGCGGCGTGGCGTCTTCCTATCGCCACCCCTTCGGCCGAAAGCGACCGGCAGAGTGTTTCGAAGCGGCTGAGTTGCTCTCGGTCGAACTCCGGGTCTTCCGCGAAGGTCATCATCACCCCCTCGATCCGCAGGGAACGGCGAAGGCCCAGATCGCGAATGAGAGGCGCCGCGGTCTCGTGCGGGACACCGACCCGGCCGATCCCCGTGTCCACGCACGCGTGCAGCGAGAGGGTGCGCCCATGGCGTTTCGCCACCCGCTCCAGCATGTCGCCTATGGGGGTATAGACCATGGGCATGATGTCGCGCGCCACCGCTTCGTCGAGGGCGGCCTCGTCGAATGGCCCCATGAGCAGGATGGGTTTGCGCACGCCCGCCTCGCGCAGGGCCAGGGCCTCGGCCAGCTTGACCACCGCGAAGCCGTGAACGGCCGACACGGGTTCCAGGATCCGGCCCACGTTCGCGACCCCCAGGCCGTAGCCGTTGTTCTTGATGACGGCCAGGATGGGACGCGGCGCCACCCGGGCCGCCACCTGGGCCGCGTTGTGCCGCAAATTCGCGGGATGGACCTCGATCCAGGGGTCGAAAGACGAGTCTCGAACCGCCGCGGTCGGGGCCGGGGCCGCGAGGGCCGCGCCCGCGCCGGGCAGGAGTACCGAAGCGCCTGATCGAAGGAAGGACCGACGAGGTAAAGGCATCATTCGCGGAGGGTATCACTCCGGCGGATGGGAACTATGGGGCACTCGTCCAAAGCCGCGCGGGCGGGACACGTGAGCCCGCACAAGGACGGGCGCGTCCTTGGAATGAGGTCCCCTCAGTCGGCTACTTGGCGGACGGGGTCACTTTCGCGCGCACGTAGAGGTGGACGGGATCGCGGACGTAGATCCGCAGCAGCCGATCCCGCGCCGCCTTCGACGCCGCCGTGTCCTTCGCTTTGTCGCTTGCGAGCACCTGCTGAAAGAGACAGTACGAGTCCAGATCGGAGCATTGCGCGAAGTGCGCGCCCGCGCCCGCGAAATCCTTCTTCGCGGCGGCGAGCGACCCCTGGGCGAAATGCACGGTCGACTGAAGGAACGGGTCGTCGGACGCCGCTGCGGCTTCCTGTTCGATCGCGGTCGCGGTCTTGGCCGCAGCCGCGGCGTCCCCCATCTTCGCCTCCGCGATGATGCGAACGGAGAGCGCCTGAACCCGACGGCCCCGCGCAACGCCCTCGGGGAGTTGCGCTTTCTCGATGGCCTGAAGGGCGTTCGACACCTCCGTGAGCGCGTCCTTGTGTTTTCCCGTTTCGGCGAGCACGAGGGCGCGATCCAGGGCGCCGCGCAAGGCATCGCCCGGGCCCGAATCCGGCGCCTTCGCGATGGCGTCGAACTGCTTCAGGGCATCCGCGGGTTTCCCCTGCGCGAGCGAGGCAAATCCGGCCACTTCGTCCACCGAGTTCCGGTCCGTCGGGCGCGCGGTTCCGGCTCGCGCCTTGCCCAGGGCTTCCTGGCCGCCCGCCCAATCGCCGGCGAAGAACTTCGCATAGGCGATGCCCTCCCAGGCGTTCCAGAACTGAGGGGACAAGGAGGCCGCCTTCTGGAACGCCGCTTCCGCTTCACCGAACTTGCCTCCGGCGATGAGCGCCTCGCCGTAGGAATCCTGCGGGTTCGGCTCGCCGGGCTCGAGTTCCGCGTAGCGCTTGAACGCCGTGATCGCTCCCTCGACATCACCTTGCCGCAGACTCTCGTAGCCGAGCGAATTGAACACCGCTCCCGCCTTGGGATTGAGCACCGAGGCCTTCTTCAAGGCGTCGGTGGCGTCGCCGTGTTTCTGCAGCCCGGCGAACTGCTGTCCGAGCAGGAACTGCGCGCGCCAGTCGGTGGGGATCTTGGCCACCAGCTGCGTCTGCAGATCAAGGCTCTTCGCGTTCTCGCCGCGGCGGTTCGCGAGCGTCGCCTCGATGAGCAGACGTTCCGCCTCCGGCAGTCCCCCGGCCTTCGACGCCGCCTCCTCCAGACGCTTCAGGCCTTCGGCGCCTGGCGTGACGTTGCCCAGGTAGGCTCGAGCCAGGACGAAATCTGGATCGAGGGCGAGTGCTTTAGAGAACTCGGCGGCTGCCTCTGAGACACGGAGGTTCTCGGACAGCGCGCGGGCGGTCTTGAAATGTTCGACCGCCTCCGGCGATTTCGAGGTGATCGAGATTTCCGCGGGCGGGGGGGGAGGCGGCGGCGCGCTCGGAGTGCACCCCGAAAGTGACAGGGCCGCGATCGAAAGAAGCAGTTTGCGCATGAGTGAACCCTCGTTGAGTGTGAGCGACGACGCCTTGCCGGAAGTCGTTGGCCAAGGAACGATACCCCTTTCGCCGAACCAAGGCCCGACGACGACGAAGGAAACTCCGAACCCCTGCCGCTGAGGCCAGACGAGGACGCCACTCCGGTTCGCGGCATCGGTCCCATATGCGAGGCCGGTCCCAGGGCCCGGCTGTGGTCGAGACGGGCCTCGGCACTAGGCTATCGCACGGATCATGAGCGCAAGGGCAAAGGCCGAATTGGACGTCGAGGTGGTTTCGTGCCCTTCTTGCCGCGGCGCGAATCGAGTACGCCGGGACCGCGTGCGGGAAGGGATGAGTCCGGTCTGCGGCCACTGCAGGAAGGGCCTGGCCGTGGATACGGCACCCGTCACCGTGACCGACGAGACGTTCGCCGCCGAAGTTGTCGGCTTTCCCCGCCCCGTCCTGGTCGATCTCTGGGCGGCCTGGTGCGCGCCCTGTCGGATGATCGCGCCCGCCCTGGAGGAGATCGCCTCGGAACTCATGGGCAAAGTGCGGATCGCGAAACTCAACGTCGATGAGAATCCGCGGACCCACGCTGCCCTCCGAGTGTCCGGCATCCCCACTCTGGTGATGTTCAAGGGCGGCCAGGAAGTGGACCGGGTCGTGGGCGCCTTGCCGGCGCCGCAGCTGCGCGCCTGGATCGAACGACTTGCGTAGGAAGCGGTCCCGGGCGGAGCCGAGCGACGATGGAGAAGAACGATAGAAGGCTGATGGTGGCACTTTCGAGTGCCCTGGGCTTGGCGCTTCTTGCCATCGCCTTCCTCCTGGGCCGGATCCTGGCCACCCCGACGGTGGTCACGATCGCAGCACCTCCCTCCAATGTCGCGGCTCTTGAGCCCCTCCCTCCCGCTCTCGCCACCGAGCCCGCTTCCCTTGCGGTGGTCCCGGAAACCAGCAACCTGCCGATTCCCCTCACGGAGCCTGCAGTCTTTCCCGAACCCGGCAGCGAGATCGCTCCAAATTCCGCGCCCGAGCCTCCGCGTTCATCGGCCGCCGCGGAACGTCAACAGATCGCCTCCTACTTTGCGCGAATTGAGCGGCTGGAGGATGTGGGGACGGGCGATCCGCAGGCCTTCGCGAACTCGATGCTTCAGTCCATGACCTCGGGAGACTTCTCCGGCTTCGACGATCTGTTGTCGAAGGCTGAAAGTCAGCGGCAGCGTCTTGTGTCGATCACTCCCCCGCGAGCCTGCCGAGAGCACCATCGTCTGGCCCTGGCCCTTTCCGGCGACTCCGTAGCCATGCTGGAACGACTCAAGACGGCGCTCGGCAAGGGCGACACCACCGCGCTGCTGACAATGGCCACGCAGGGGCGCACCCTCGAAACCCAGGCGACCCAGCTCAAGTCGATGGGCGAAGAGATCAAGCGACAGGCCGGGCTGCCCTGACGGATTCCCTTTCGAGCAAGGTGCGCTTGCGCTCGACTCCCCATCTATAGCCGGACAGGCCGCCGTCGTTGCGAACCACGCGGTGACACGGTATGGCCACGGCCAGACGATTCGCGGCGCAGGCCTGAGCCACCGCGCGGGCGCTGCCGGACGCGCCGATCCTCCTCGCCACGTCCGAGTAGCTCGCGGTGGATCCGATGGGGATCTGCTGGAGGGCCTTCCAGACCCGTCGCTCAAAGACCGTGCCGCGCACATCGAGCGGAAGGTCCAGACCGAGGCGCGGCGCTTCGACGAAGCCTATGACTTTCGCCACCCATTTCTCGAACGACCGATCGCCACCGATGACTCGGGCGTTCGGAAAACGATTCTGCAGGTCGTCGGCCAGCCCGCCCGGGTCTTCGCCGAAGAGAATGGCGCACACCCCCTTGTCGCTCGCCGCCACCAGGACGGAGCCGAGGGAGCATTCGCCCACCGCGAAGCGGATATGGGCGTTGGCGCCGCCCTTGCGAAAGTCGGTCGGAGTCATGCCCAGCATCTGGTCCGAGGTGGCGTAGAAACGTCCGTTGGAGTTGAAGCCGGCTTCGTAGATGGCGTCGGTCACGCGGGCGCTCCTCTTCAGTTGTTCGCGCACCCGGTTCGCCCGGTGGAGAAGCGCGTAGGCATTGGGCGTAAGTCCGGTGATCGTCCGGAAGACGCGTTGGAAGTGAAAACGGCTCATCCCCACCGCCTGAGCGACTTCGTTGAAATCCGGCGTCTCCTCCGACTCTTCGATGAGTCGGCAGGCCTTCGCGACCGCCTCCGCCCGGCGCGCGGCCAGAGGGCGTTCGTCCGGCCGGCATCGCTTGCACGGCCGGAATCCCGCGGCCTCGGCATCAATGGTCGAGAGATGGAACCGAACGTTCTCTCGGCGGGGAAGCCGCGCCGCGCAGGACGGCCGGCAGTAGACGCCCGTGGTGCGCACCGAATAGTAGAAGACACCGTCGGCGCGAGGATCGCGATGCGCCACCGCCGCCCACCTGCCCTCGTCGCCGGCGCTCATTCCTGTTCTTGTTCCTGTCATTTCCATGCGCGAACTCTACGACTCGCTCTCACCGCTCCACACCCTGTTTGTTGCTTCCGAAACGAAGATTCGAAAAACCCTCGCGGAACCTTCATCCCGCTCTTCGCAGAGTCAGATTAATGCGCTCCCGGCCCATCACCCTATGGCCACCCTCGGCCAGGGGGGCGATGCCGTGGAAAGCCAGGCGGGAGGGGCCGCCCCACACCGCGACGTCACCATGGAACAGACGCACTCGCCGCGGCCGATCGCTCCGCTTCGATCCTCCGAAAAGAAACGTGGCGGGCAGGCCCAGGGACACCGAGACGATCGGGGCGCTCAAGTCAGCTTCGTTCCTGTCCTGATGCAGGGACAGGCGGGTTCCCGGTTCATAACGGTTGATGAGGCAGGCATCGGGCACGAAATCAGGGTAGCCGCCCGCGGATGCGGCGCGCGCGGCGAGGTTCCGGAACACCGCGGGCATCGCGGGCCACGGCCGTCCCGAGTCCGGGTCGAGACCGTCGTAGCGATAGCCGCGGCGATCCGTGACCCAACCCAGGGCGCCGCAATTGGTCATGGCCACGGACATGCGGTAGCCGCCGGGTGTCGTCATGTGGCGGAACGGAGCCTCTGCGCCGATGCCGTCTATGGCCTCGCTGAGGGCTCCGTCCTCGTCCAACGCAAACGCGCGCAGGAGCACGGCGCCTGGAGCGAGCGGCTCTTGCGACCGGGGCCGGTCCGCGAGGTCGTCGAACAGATCGAGAGTGACGGCCGGACGTTTCATGTCGCGTCGTGAAAGATCACACCGAGAGTATGACGATGCCCGCTGCGAATTCGACTGACGCCATGGCGCAGATTGACGCGGTAGAAGCCCCGGGCGCCCCGGACCGGCCGGTGACGAACGGCGAAAATGACGGCATCCCCCCTTTCGAGAGGCACCACTTCGGGACGCGATTGCATCCGTGGTCGTTGCTCGGTCAGAACGAACTCGCCCCCCGTGAAATCGAGGCCCGGCTCCGACAGGAGGAACGCCACCTGCAACGGGAAGACATGCTCACCGTACAGATCCTGGTGCAGGCAGTTGTAGTCGCCCTCGCCATATTGGAGAAGAAGCGGCGTCGGCCGGGTCTGACCGGCGGCGTGGCAACGGGCAAGAAAGCCCTGGTGGTCATCCGGAAACCGTTGATCGATGCCCATGGACTCGTTCCAACGGTTCGCCACGGGCTGGAGACGCGGATAGAGAGCCGCCCGCAGTTCGGCGACCAGATCGGGGAGCGGGTAGGCGAAGTACTTGTACTCGCCGCGTCCGAATCCGTGACGCGCCATGACCACGCGGCTTCGAAAACGCCCGTCGTCGTCGTAGAAGGCTGCGATGCGTCCGGCCTCCTCAACCGAAAGCAGTCCGCAAATCGGAGCGCAGCCGTGAGCGTCGAGTTGCGCTTCGAGGGCCGGCCAATCCTGGGCCTCGATTCGTTCGGCGACGACAGGGAAGGTTCGGGGCTCGCTCAGACGGATCATGAGCTGAACCTACCCGCACGGTCCGGACGGCGTCACTTCGAATCTTGCTCTGGAATCTCCCCGGCCAGGCGTGCGGTTGGGACCGCCGGCTCACCGGGCCCTTCGACAGGCTCAGGGACCCCCTTCGACAGGCTCAGGGACCCCCTTCGACAAGCTCAGGGACCCCCTTCGACAGGCTCAGGGACCCCCTTCGTCTCCTGTTCAGCTACTTTGTGTCGCGGGCGGAGACGCTCCGGCCTGGAAGTACGTGTCGGTGCCGTCGAGCCAGTCCTGGCGAATGGGACTGAAGATGTCGACCCCGACCGTGTGCTCAATGGCCGTGGCCTCGTGCTCCACCCAGGCGGGAATGACCAGTATCTCCCCGGCACTCACCATGATCTCGCGGCCATCGACCACGAACCGCAAGGCCCCCTCGAGGACATACGAGAGCTGCTCGCTCACATGCGAGTGCTTGGGTACATAAGCGCCCTTCTGAAGCGTGAGCATGCCGGCCATAGCCGAGGCCCCGGTCACGATCTGCCGTGCGATGAGCGGGGTCAGGTTCTCTTTGGGAACCTCGGACCAGGTGAATTTGCGAACCGTGTTCGTGGACATTCTTGAATCGTACCCGAACCTCGCCTTGAACCGCCGACGAGAGAACACGGAGAATGGGCGGGTGAGTTTCTTCGACGAAGGCATGAGGCCTCTCCCGATCCTGGTTTCGGGCGATCCACGGCTCCGTCAGCGGTCCGACCAAATCAGCGCCATCGACGCGAACCTTCTTCAGGAGGCCTCCGGCTTGATCGCCACCCTTCGTGATTTCAGGGAGCGCAAGGGTTTCGGACGCGCGATCTCGGCCGTACAGGTCGGAGTCATGAAGCGCCTCGTGGCCATGAATCTGGGGGCGACTCCATTTGTCCTCATCAATCCCGAGATCGTGTGGCGGAGCCGTGAAACCTTCATGGTCTGGGACGACTGCCTGAGCGTGCCGGATGTACTCGTCCACGTTCGAAGGCACTCGTCGATCTCGCTCAACTATCGCGATCATCGGTTTCGGTTGCGCCATTGGAATCGCCTCCCTCAAGACCTCTCCGAGTTGGTCCAGCACGAGATCGACCATTTGAACGGCGTTCTCATGACGGATCTGGCGGAGGGCGAGAACGCGATTCAGCCGCTGGCCCGCTGGTCCGAACTCGTGGGCGCCGCGCGGCCGACGAGCCGGCTCTCTCTCGGCAACATCGCGGAGGCGGCCACGATCATCGATCCTGTTTTCACCAACTCGCCTCAGTACGAATGCGAGCCGCTTTCCAGGGAACTCGGCACGAGACTGACTTTGAAGGTTGAGACCATCAATCCCATTCGCAGTTTCAAGGGTCGCGGGGCCTCGTACTTCGTTCGCAAGGCGATCGAGGCCGGGCGCGAGTTGAAGCGGGGTCTGGTGTGCGCGAGTGCGGGGAACTTCGGCCAGGCTCTCGCCTACGCCGGTCGCGCGCACGGCCTGCCTCTCACGGTCTTCGCGGCCGAAAACGCGAACGCGCTCAAGGTTCTGCGCATGAAGACGCTCGGGGCCGAGGTGCGGCTCGGGGGAGCCGATTTCGACGCGGCGAAGTCGATAG
This sequence comes from Vicinamibacteria bacterium, assembly GCA_031412915.1. Classification (GTDB taxonomy): domain Bacteria; phylum Acidobacteriota; class Vicinamibacteria; order Fen-336; family JAGNNV01; genus JAGNNV01. The sequence continues at coordinate 24,948 of JANODX010000146.1, forward strand.
GCCGCGAGTGGGCGCGGGCGGAAGGACTCCCGTTCGTCGAGGACGGCCGCGAGGCCTTGATCACCGAGGGCGGGGGAACCATCGGCCGCGAACTACATACCCTCGATGAGGCGTTCGACAAGGTACTGGTACCCCTGGGCAACGGCGCCCTCCTGAATGGCATCGCGGTGTGGATGAAGGCCGCATCACCCGCCACCGAGATGATCGGTGTGGCCGCCTCGGGCGCCCCGGCCATGGAGCGGTCGTGGCGCCAGGGCGTCCTGGTGGAGACCGAACGTGCCGAGACCATCGCGGACGGGGTGGCCGTGCGCGTACCGATTCCCGAGGCCCTCGCCGACATGCGCCAGACTCGAGTCGACGATGTGGTTCTGATCGACGACGCGGTGACCCGGGAGGCGATGACCCTGATCGGGCGGCATGCCGGCCTCATCGTGGAGCCGGCCGGGGCCCTCGGCGTGGCCGCGATCCTTGCCGATCGAGAGCGGTATGAAAACCGGCGCGTGGCCACGATTCTTTGCGGCGGGAACCTTTCCGAATCGTTCCAGGCACGGGACGGCTTCTGGGCCGATTCCTCAGCCTAGAATGCCATGGTGGACTCGGTAACTGCTTTCCGCGAAAGCCTCAGGCGATGCCTGGAAGTGCCCAGTTTCCTGCTCGACTTCTACGGGACCTTCATGGCCTCTTCCGAGGAGATACGCGAGAAGTTCCGGCACACGGATCAGAAGCGCCAAACCGAGGTGCTGGCCGATACCCTGTGGAAGATGGCCGTCCTGGTCCAGGGCCAGCCCGGGAGCCCGGCCCGAGTTGATCTCGCACGTTTGGCGGAACTCCACAGCCGGCGGCACCTGGACATCCGGCCCGGCCTTTACGATCAGTGGCTCGAGTGTCTGGTCGTCACGGCCCGGCATCACGACCCTCTGTTTTCAGCCGAGATCGAGCAGGCCTGGCGCGAGACCCTCGCCGTCGGCATCGAATTCCTCCGGTCCGGTTACTGAGCGGGATCTGCCCCGCCTTTTTTCGGTTGAAACTTCGGGTCCGGGAAGCCGTATGATCTGGGGATAGTCGGTCCATCCGGTGAGGGCGACGTTGAAGCTCTTGCCTTTTCTCGAGCAGGAGTTCCCATGTTGTCACTACGCCGCGTCCTGGCCGTCTCATTCATATTGGTTATGGTCGGAGGCGCAGGTCCGGCTCAGGCGCAGGAGAAGCTGGCCTTTCTGATCCCGAGCCTGTTCGGTCCGAAAGGGCTCATCGTGAACAGCGAAGCGCGGCTGCCCAACGGGGACACCCATTCCGCTCACTTCAACAGTTCCTTCCAATCGAACTTCTCGCCCTTCAATTCGGCCCTCGCGACGGGTCTGGCTTCGGTGCCCCTGCCCGCTCCCGCTTCCGGCTTCACCTTCACCTTCGACCCGAGCCTGGGCGTGTTCAACCGCTCGACCCAGAGTTTCGGCCCCATCATCACCGAGCGCGCCGAAACGATCGGGAAAGGCCGGGCCGCAGTGGGAACCGCCTACCAGCATTTCAGCTTCGACAGTCTGGATGGTATCGACCTCGGCAATGTTCCGACCGTCTTCACCCACGACAACCCGGTCGCGGGCACCGGGCGGGACGACGTGATCACCGCGCGGAACTCGATTGCCGCCCGGATGTCTCAGTTCACCACGTATTTGAGCTACGGCATCACGGATCGGATCGACGTCTCCTTAGCCATGCCTCTGGTCAAAGTGGACCTCGCCGTGTCGTCTTTGACCAACGTGCAGCGCATCGGAACGACGAATCCCGCGGTGCACTACTTCTTCACCCCGACCGGAAACACCTACGGCGACCAGACGACGTTTCTAAAGGAAGGTAGTGCCCAGGGTCTGGGGGACGTGGACATCCGCTTGAAGGGCTTCGTCGTGCGGCATCCCACCCTTAACATGGCCATCGGCGTGGAAGCCCGCCTCCCCACCGGCGACGAGGAGAATCTGCTCGGCTCCGGCGCCTTGTCCATCAAGCCTTTCCTCGTGTTGTCATCTCCCCATGGAGCCTTCTCACCGCACCTGAACGCCGCCTATCAGGTGAACGGAAAGAGCTTGCTGGCCGGGAACGTGGAGACCGGGGTGAAGGCCGACCTTCCGGACCAGGCCCTGCTCGCGGTGGGCGCGGACATCGGCATCGGCAAGAAGGGGAGTATCGCCATCGATGTGATCGGCCGCCGTGTGATCGATGGGGAGCGGGTCGTCGGCACGACGTTCACGGCTCTGAACGGCACCTCCAAATTCCCGAGTGTTGCCTTCACTCGAGGGTCCTACAACGTCATTGACGGTGCGGTCGGATTCAAGGTGAACCCCGGCGCCGGTCTCCTTATCTCCTTGAACGTCACCTTCAAACTCAACGACACGGGCCTGCGGGACCGCGTGACTCCGCTGCTCGGAATGGAATACAGCTTCTGATGCCCTGAGGCCGGGCCCGCCCTGGGCCCAGCCTGTCGGTTCTACCCCTGTCGGTTCTACCCCTGTCGGTTCCGCCTCTGTGGGTTCTACCGAGGAGCAATGCTTATCTGGTCGATCACCCAGCCGCTGTCGCTTCTGACCAGACGCATGACTTGGCGCACCGGGGGGTTGGCCTTCCCGGAAACGCGCGCGGTAAGCGTCACGTGCAGGGTGGCCTTGTCACCATCGAAAGAGACCGAATCGACACCGTAGTCCACCTGCTGCGAAGCGACATTGCTGAAGGAGTCCCGGAGTCTCTTTTCCTCGTCGGCGGTCAGGCCTGGCCGCATCCTCTTATAAAGCGCCAAATCCTTCTCCTCGATCGCTCGCTTCAGGCTGGTCAGCATCTGGCGAACGGCCGCCTCGTCGTTCGGTGTGGGTCGCGATTGAAGCGGGGGCGAGGCGGGCGCGGCCACGACCGGCTCCGGTGGAGCCTGAGTCAGAGTGGGAAGAGGTGCGGGCACGATGGTGGCGGTTGGGATTTCGGACCGAGGCGTCGGCGCGGCAACCGCCGTGGTCGCGACCGGCGTCGGGTTCGGCTTGGCCGCGAGGGCCAGGGCGTCACGGCGAGAGACCTCGTAGCCCCGCTGAGCTTCGCTGAACAGTTGCGCCGCCTCGGTGTACCGGGCGTCTCGGTACGCCAACTGCGCGCGACCGGCCAAAGCCGCCGCTTGCCCGTACGCCCGAAAAGAACTCGCGCCGGCCTGACGTGCAGCCTCGGACGCGCGGCCCATATCCTTTGACGCCACATCAGCCTTCGCCTTGAAGCGGCTGGCGAGCTGGACCGAGAGTTCGCCCGCCACGGGGTGCTTCGGCATAAGGGCGAGCACTTTCGAAAGCGCCTGGCTGGCCCCATCCAGGTCACCGCTCGCGGCCGCTTCTCGCGCCGTCCGCGCCAGGCCTTCGACTTCTTCGAACGAAGTTCTGGCGTTTCGCAGGAGGCTCTGCGCATCCGCATTGCCGGGGTCGAGTTGGAGGGCCTTCTCCGCACCTGTCATCGCGCCTTCCAGGTCCTTGAATTCGTAACTGCGTCGGGCCGCCTCGAGTTGAGCTTCAACAGCCACGCTGACCATGGCCCTGGCCTGGCTGTCGGCGGGCGGCGTCACGGTCGCCTGCGGGCGCCGCAGGAAAGCGGTTACACCCGCCGCAATCAACAGGGCGCCCACCGCGATTCCTATCAGCAGCGGAGTCTTCGAGGGCGGAGTCGGTGGCCCGGATTGGGTCGGCGCCGGCTGCGCGGGCGGCGTCGCTTCTGAAGGGACGGGGGGCTTCGACGCGGCCTTCTGCCCTCTTCGGACCGTGGGACGCGCACCGGTCAGCGACCCGGCCGCGGGCAGCGTGCGCGACCGGCCCGAGGGATTCCCGGGCGACGGCATTGTGCCCGCAGCCTGGGTGGCCGGCTCCACGGCCGTGAGGGTCTCTTCCTCATCGGGCGGCACGATCATGGTGGCGGACTCGCGCAGCGATGAGATAGCGTCCTTCTCGTCCAGCTCGCCATCGATCACCCGGCGGCACAGCTCCAGTGCCTCGCGCATCTCACTTCCGCTCTGATAGCGGAGCTCGGGGTCCTTGGCAAGCGCTTTCCTGATGAAGATCTCCATGATGGGAGGGAGATCCGGGACGGATTGCTTCAGGGGGAGGGGCTCCGAATCGGTGACCCGGTACAGAATCGCGTGAAGCGAATCGGCGTCGAAGGCGCGCCGCCTTGAGATCACTTCGTAGCAGACCGCGCCCAGGGAGAAGACATCCGAGGTCGGTCCGGTCCGCTCCCCCCGCACCTGCTCGGGGGACATGTAATTGGGCGTCCCCATGACCGTCCCTGCTCGGGTCATTTCGGATTCACCGAGACGAGCCAGACCGAAGTCCATGACCTTGATCCGACCGTTCGCCCCGATATGGATGTTGGCGGGCTTGAGGTCGCGATGGATGACGCCCATGGCATGAGCGTAGGCGACACCCTCCAGGATCTGCTCCATCACTCCCAGTTTCTCTTCGAGCGTCACGAGCTCGCCGCGCCTGAGAACATCCTTCAGGTCCTGTCCGTCGAGCAGCTCCATGGCCATGAAGAACTGCCCGCCGTCTTCCCCGAATTCGAGGAGGGTGACGATGTTCGGGTGGTTCAGACGGGCCGCGGACTGGGCCTCCCTGACGAAGCGCTGGCGGAGGGTCGCGTCTCCGAGCATGGCCGACGACATCGTCTTGAGTGCGACGAACCGGTCCAGAAGGGTATCGCGGCCCTTGTGCACCTGGCCCATGGCGCCTTCCCCGATCTGGGCAATAATCTCGTACTTCCCGATACGACGGGGAGGGTCAGGCGACCGATTGGTTCCTTCTACGGCCATATGGATCTGAGGTTAGCATCGGAACTTCCTGGCGAAGAAAGCGATGGACCGCTTTTTGTCTTCGGTCCTCCGCTGTTTCCGCACGGTCGGATGAGAAAGCGCGACGGCCGGAGCACTTGACCGGGAGGGGAAATGAAACTCGGTTCTTCGGTCGCGGACCCACCGGCACGGGAGGAGAACTACAGCCCCGCGAGATTCCATTTCCTGATCGTGTCTTCGATCAGTTTGCCGACCTTGTCGACCACCTTCGTGTAGTAGATCTTCGCTTTGGGCAGATCGAATTTCGGATAGCCCTGGCCTTCCTTGTAGAGGCCGATGGACGACGGATTCGGATAGGCGCTCCAGGTTCCGGCCGGAGGGTTCGCGGTGGCCATTTCGGGGGAATAGCGCTCCTTGTGCGTGAGGGCGGGGTCGATCGCCATCATGAAGGCATTCTCGTTTTCGCCCGCATGGCCGCCGTCTTCGCCGAAGACTTCAATGGTCACGTCGGAGCAGTAGCTCCACCAATTGATGACCAGGATCCTTGTGTTCGTTTCCCGGCCCACGTCCTGGGCCAACGCGTTCAGTATGGCGGTCTGGCCGCCCCCATGGCCGTTGAGGAGAATCAGGTTCTTGAATTTGTTGCGGGCCAGACCTTGAAGAGTCGCCTTCACATAGGCGCGATAGGTCTCCTCCGGGATCGTGAAACCACCCGGGTAGGCATCAAGGCCACCGGTGAAACCATAGGGAATCACCGGAGCCACCAGGGCATTCACCCGCACGGCAAGCTCGTTCGCGATCGCCACCGGGGCCAGAATGTCCGCTCCATTCGCGGTGACCCCGTGCGCCTCCAGGGTGCCGAGGGGGAGCAGAACGGTGTCGACTTTCGCGGGAACAATCTCGCGAAATTCCATCCAGTTGATCCGGGCCAGATCCCGGGTTGCGGGCGAGGCGGAGGGAGCCACGGCGACGAGAAGCGTCAGCAAAGTGATCATGATTGATTTGAGCGCCCGCCGAGAGGGCCGAGGACGAGCGAGTCCTGGCTGCAGTACGGCTCGATTCTTCTCGACAGGAAGTCCATTCCCGGATCGCCAATCGGCGCGCCCGGGGGCGGGATGGGAGTGGTCGCGAGGGGTGCCGTGGACGGCCGCGCGTTGAAGCGCTCGATGTCCTGCGCCATGAGGGCGCGATTTGGATCCGTTCCACCCATCTTCACGATGGTGGCGAGGGCAGAGTGAACCACCGCGCGCGCCTGGGGCATTCGAGCGTTCATGGCGGCGTCCATCAGCCGGTCGACCACCACGCGCTCGACGGAGCGCGCGATCTCGGCTTCGTAGGCGGAGTTCGTCGGGATCCCGAACGTCGACTTCACGATCTCGCCCACCACGTCGTCGAAGCCGGGCAGGGTGGCATCGAGCGCTTTCTGCTCGACCAGCCGGGCCGCGCGCTCGGGTTCGAGCAAATACGACATCGTGAGATCGGCCGCGACCACGGCCGGCGAGAGAGCATCGAAAGTCGAACCGGTGAAGCGGGGAAAGAGCTCGCGGTGCGGACCGTAGCCGGGCGGACGGGGTGGAATGAGCTTCAAGACGCTCTCCGGCACCTTGAGTTCCGAGGCTTTGAGGGTGGTGAGCAGAGCATCGAGCGCACGTTTCTGCTCGGCGGCGGTCGCGGGCCTCGTGGGAACGCGACCGTCGCCGCGCATGGCATAGATGTAGTGCTGGCCGCCGAGGACCGAGGCCGCCGCCGCCACCTGGTAACGGTGATGCATGAAGAGAGGAACGAACGCTTCCTCGAGCGTGGCCATGGGCGCTCCCTTCTGAATCGCGGCCTCCCCGAAGTGCAACAGGGCGGCGCGGCGGACCGCCATCATGCGGACGAGTTCAGCCCCCGCGTCGGTGCCGTTCGACCACCAATCCACGCGCGGATTCGCGTCCATGTCCTGGTTGGTCATGTAGCGGATGTCCTTCTGCCACGCGGTGTCGAGTATCGAGGCGAGGGCCGCTTTCTCGTCGGTCCCGGGCGGGAAGTCCTGGTAACCGTAACTGATCGAGACCTTGTCCCAGGCCCCCATGCCCACATCGTAGACCTTCGATATGTCGAACGAGCCGTCGGGCCGGAGGGTGACGAGGGGATGAGGGTAGTCCATCACGGAGATACGGCCCGCGTCGGAGTCGTAATAGTTGTGACCGAGTCCAAGGGTGTGGCCCACTTCGTGCGCGGCCAGCTGGCGCATGCGCGCGAGCGCCCATTCCCGCGCCTCGTTCGAGACTTCAGTCCCGGTCTGGTAGGGCGCGAGCAGACCCTCGGCGATGAGGAAATCCTGACGGACGCGCAGCGAGCCAAGGGTCACGACCCCCTTGATGATCTCGCCAGTGCGCGGATCGGAAACGGTGTCGCCCGTGCTCCAGCCGCGGGTGGAGCGGTGAACCCAGTTGATGACGTTGTAGCGGCTATCGAGAGGGTGGACGTTCGCAGGACGCATCTCCACCCGGAAGGCGTTGCGGTAGCCCGCGGCCTCGAACGCCTGATTCCACCAGCGCGCGCCGTCGAGCAGGGCGCTGCGGACGGGCTCGGGGGTTCCCGGATCGAGGTAGTAGACGATGGGCTTGACCGGATCGGAGATCTTCGCGTTGGGATCCGCTTTGGCGAGACGGTGTCGGCCGATCAACCGCTTTTCGAGGGGCGTGCCCAGCGGGGCGGAACGATCCTGGAACTCGGGGCCGAAGAAGCCGGCGCGCGGATCGAAGACGCGCGTCTTGTATCCCGCGTCCGGCAGTTCGACGAACGAATGATGGACGCGCACGCTGGCCGCTTCTCCGGTGGCGGCCACCTCACGCACGCCTTCGAAGTAGTTGCCGCCGCTGAAATTCTGTCCGGGACCGGGCGCCGCCCCCCCCTGCGAAGGACCCGGCTGCTGCTGGAGGGTGTAGGTCAATTCGACTTCAAGTTCCGTGTTCTTCGGGAAGTTGAACGTGCCGGGCATGTGGATGGAACTGCGCGTTTCATCGAGCCGATAGGCGCCGGGGCGAAGGCGGGGTGCGAGGTTCAGGTTGTCGCGAAGCAGGAAGGGCGTGGCCTCGACCAGCACGTGGTCGGCCGATTCCGCGGCCACCGTGAATCCCCACAGGACCGAACGGGCGAACGCGTCTTTGACCGACTGCCGCTCCGCCGCGTTGTCGGAAGTGGTCCGGAAGTTGTAGTTCGGGGCCACCAGCATGACTCTCGGCCCCACGCGCTCGAACATGACGATACGCGCGTCGGCGAGCGCGCCCCGGTCTATGCCGATGTCGTTCGAACCGAGGCCGGCGGCAAACCCGTTCGAGTGAAGGACCTCCACACCGAAGTGGGAGATCTCCAGGTAGAGCTTGCCTTCCGCCTCGTCCCAATAGACGGGAATGAAGCCGTCGAGCTTCTTCATGCCCGCGGTCTTTTCTTCGACGGACGGCGGTTTGCCCGCGGTCCGCGCGGGCTGGGCGACAACCCGGCCCGAGACCAGTAGTAAGAGGCCGAGGGTCAGAGTGACGAAAGGTGTCGATGAACGCATGGAGTCTCCTCTTGGATACGCGAGCTTCGCCCTCCAGTCTATTGGCTCGAAGCCCCTAGACTTCTCTCATGCCCCTCAAAGACCGCATCTCATTTCTCACCTCTCCGCAGGAGGTCGATGGGTTCCTCAAAACGAATCCCACCGCCGCCATCTTCAAGGCCGGGACCTGCCACAAGACCCCGGAAGCGTTCGTTCACGTGCAGGCGCACCTCGACCCGCGAGAGGATCTGAAGCTCGGCATCATCAAGGTGGTCGAGGCGCGACCGGCCAGCAATCACGTCGCCGCCATGACCGGCATCGAGCACGAATCGCCCCAGATCATCCTTTTCAAGGACGGCAGGAACGTCTTCGACCGGGACAACTGGGACATCACCGCCGACGCGATGGCCGAAGGACTCAAGGCCCTTCCCGCCTGATCCCGAAGCTCAGGGCAGGCGGGCTTCGACGCTTCGACGGGCTCAGCGCAGGCAGGCTCAGCCACCGATCCATCCCTGAGCTTGCGCGCGCTGAGCCTGCCCGCACTGAGCTCGTCGAAGTGTCGAAGCGTCGAAGGGTGGTCCCTGAGCTTGTCGAAGGGTCACATCGGCAGGAAAAAGCGGGCCTCGGTTCCCCCGTTGACGGTCGGCGCGAAGCGCGTGAAACCGCCGACCTCCCGAACCAGTTTCCCGGCTTCGCCAAGGGCGCCGCTGCCCGCGCCGGAAGGGATCTTCTGCTGCTCTTCCACGGAAATGAGCGCAGGTTGAGCGATCATGAGCATGAGGAAGTCTCGTTTGCTCTCTGACCCATCGCGGCTCTTGAGCAGAACGGGCTTCTTCTCCGAACGCACGGAGATCCTGGCGGAGGGAGTGAGTGCTGCCGCTCCTTCAACGGCGGCCTTCACCAGCTTGGATACGTGTTCGGGGGGGCACAAGGGCGGGTCGCCCGCGATCTGGGCGAATTCCACCGAGCCGCCACTCGCGGCGAGGCCCGCCTGAGCCAGGCGAACGCCCTCTTTGAGCATGGCTTCGAGCGCCGACACCGCGGCGGTCTGGCCCGGCGAACTGGAACTGGTCGAAGCGGCAGGAGCCGGCGCCGCTTTGGGCGAAGGCAAGGGCGCGCTCGGCGGCTGGCGCTGCGCGCTGACCTGCTGGGCCAGCCGGGTCGCCGGTCCGGCCATCGGAGCCGAAGATGGCGGCACGGCGCCTCCCGTAGAAATCGCCTGCACTCGCCTTTGGGTGAGGTCGGCTTCGCGCTTGATCGCGGCAATCGCGGCGTTGCGCTTGATGTCTTCCTTGTAGAGGAGGGCAAGGTCGGCCTGGGTAAGAATGGCGGAGAGACCGCTGTTCAAGGCCTGCACCACGCTCGAGAGCACCTCGGCCATGTCCACGTTCGACTTGATGGCCTTCCCCAGCAACTCCTCGATGACCAGTCCGCCGCCATCCGCGCCGCCTTGCAGGGAGGCGTTCTGGTCGGCCATCTGAGCCTGGGTGACCGTGATCTTCGAGGGCGAGATCGAAGCGGACTTGCCCGAAGGCGATCTCGGCAGGGCCTTCGCAATGGTGGCCTCGGCCGCTCCCGCCAGGGTCTTGAGCGCCGCCGCGACCAGTTCGGGAACCGCGGCCGGATCGAGGCCCTTCTCCTTGAGGTTGTATTTGATCGCGATCGACTGGAGCATCTCCTGGGCGGCGGCGCCGAAAGTTTCGAGGACCCCCTCGCCATTCGCGGCCACCGCCAGAAACGCCTTCCGTCCCCAGGCGTTCAACTGGCGATTGAGTTCGGCCTCGGTGTCGCAATCGGGCAGGTCGCGCTTGTTGTACTGAAGGACCAGGGGCACCTTCTCGGGAACCAGGCGGTTCGCCAGCAGGTTCACCTTCATGTTCTCGAAGGACGCGATGTTTTCCTTGGCCATCGAACTGCGCGAATCGGCGACGAAGACAATCGCGTCGGCGCCGGCCAGGACCACGCGCCGGGTCGCGTTGTACTGCACCTGACCGGGAACGGTGTAGACCTGAATCTTGAACTCGTAGCCCGAAACCTGACCAAGGGAGATCGGGAGGAGGTCGAAGAAGAGGGTTCGGTCCTGGGCCGTGTTCAGCGAGACCAGGCTGTTGTGCCCGGCCGGATCGGTGAGTCGGTGGATCTGTTCGAGGTTCGTGGTCTTGCCCGACTTCGCGGGGCCATAGAAAACGACCTTGGCCTTGATCGTCTTTTCTGCAAAGTTGAACTGAACCATTAATGACTCACCACGAAGACGGTTTGCCCGGCCCCCCAGAGGAGAGCGTCAGGATATTTTTGAATATAGCACGCGGTACGGAGGCGCTCCGGGGTGCGCCGCCGGGCTAGGAACGTGCCGCGGTTTCCGCGGCCTTCTGGACATGGAGGAGAAGTGTCGCCTCTGGTTGAGCCCCCACGAATTCCTCCGCTTCGCCGACCACCGTCTTCGGCACGGACGACACACGATAGCGGCGCGCGAGGTCGGGAAAGCCCGTCACCTCGACTCCGTCCGCCGTGATCTTTTCGCTGGCGATTGCGAATCGGTAGGCCAGGCGCACGGCCCGGGGGCAGTATGGTCAGGTGGGGGTTGAGAAAACCTGAACGTGGACGGGCCGGGGGAGGGCGTTCAGGGCAAGGACGGTCAGAGGATCGAGGCCGCTCTCGCCCTTGGAGACATCGAGGATGGAGTCGATGAGGACGCCGAAATCGTACTGCATCGGCAAGCCGAAGAACCGGACGCCATAGTCGTGATCGGCGGCGCCTTCGATTCCGGCGCGGAGAATCGCGATGGCGGGAATGCGGTCGACCCCCAGGGACTTCGCGAGGGCTTCGTCTATGACGAAGTTCTTCGAATCGACGATCACGCGCGGATCCAGGGTGCCCAGTTCCTCGACCAGCCGCTTGACCTCCTCGGACTCCGGATACTGAAGGGCCTGGGAAAAGACCACCAGCTTGACCGGATGCACCATCTCCGAGAAACGCTCCTTGAGCTCTCGGGCCACGTTTTCATCGAAGAACATCGGCGGACTCTAGCGCGAGACGGCGCGAAAAGCGGCGAGATTGCGCTCGATCTGCTTCGCGTGGTTGGTGAGATGGACCGCGTAGGCCTTGAGCCAGTCGCAGGCATTGTAGGGACCGGACTGGGTGTGCCGCCCTTCCTTGCTCCAGTCGCTTTCGGTGAGCGAGCGCAGGATCGGCAGGGTGCCGGTGCGCACGGCGTCGATGGTTCGCAGGGCCCGGTCGGTGGACTGGGCGTGATAGTCGAAGAGTTTGGCCCAGACCTTCTCGTCGTAGCCCACGACCAGGGGCTCCTTCTCGGCCACCACCAGGCGGATCCGAGTGGCCGCGTAGGTCTCCGAGTCAGCGCAGTGGATCACGACTTCGTGGGCCGACCATTTGTCCGGCCCCGGGCGCCACTTCTCGGCGTCCTCGGGGATGTTCTCCCAGGCGGTGCGGAGGAGAACCGCTCCGCGCTCGTATTCCACAATCAACGGTTCACGCTCTGCGGCGGTGAGAACGGTCGGCATCAGGGACCCTCCTTGCGGGCATCGGCGATGAGCCCCTCGAGGATGCGCACCGCACCTTCGAGACGGCTCTCGGGAACGAGAACGTGATCGGTGCGAAAACCGCACTGGGGAATGATGGGAATCTGTGCTTTGGCCAGCCGGTCCGCGGCCGGAGCGAAGAAGCCCACCAGGTCCACCGGCATCGACGCCTCAATGGTGATGGCGCGCAGACCTTTCACCGATTCGGTCGCGTGGGTTCTGAGCCTCCACGCGGAAAACGCCGCTTCGGGCGCGGTCAGGGTGCACTCGTCTCCCTCCGTGAGGAAAGCGACAAAAGCCGAGGCCTCCCGCACCCCCACCCGGCCGGCGAAAGCCGCGACTCTGTCTCCCGCGAACCGCGGAAACGTGGCCAGGATAAGAGCGTCCGGCCAGACCTTGACCCGGGCGGTCGACCAGACTTCGCGCGATCGTGGGAGCAGTGCCATATTCGCCTCACCCACATCGTACGACTGCGCCCTTGGCCGGGGAAAACTGCAACGTCTTGGATCGGATTCCGGTGTCATGGATTCCGCGGGCGCCGGAGTTCAGTCCGTGGCCGGGCATGGCCTTGACACAAGACGGTCTTTCGGTCCATTCTTCAACCAATTCAGCGTTGGCCCGGTTCATGGAGGCTTTGGCAAGTACCGGAGTTGTGCTTCCGCTTTCAGCCGTTTTGCGTTGGTTTCAGGACCCCACATCACTCGAGGAGAATTCCCATGCGCCCAATCAGGATTCTGGCGTTCGCTTTCCTGGCGATCGCCACGTTGTCGCAAGGAGCCTTCGCCCAGGAGCTCCGCGGCAGAATTGCCGGCGTCGTCACCGACGACAGCGGCGCCATCGTTCCGGGCGTTACCGTCACCGCGACCTCGCCCGCCCTTGTCCAGCCCCAGACCACAACCTCGGGTTCGGATGGCAGCTACCGTTTCCCTTCTCTGCCTTCCGGTCTCTACACCATCACCTATCAGCTCCAGGGTTTTCAAACCATCAAGCGTGAAGGGGTTCGGGTCACCTTGAATCAGACCTTCACCATCGACACCAGGATGAAGCCGGCGGGCCTCACCGAATCCATGACCATCACCGCGGAGGCGCCGACCGTCGACACCAAGACCACGTCCATCGGCACCGCGTTCACCAAGGAACTGCTCACCGACATCCCGAACGCGCGCGACGTCTGGGCGGCCATGGCTCAGGCCCCGGGCTTCCAGATGCAGGGCTACGACGTGGGCGGATCCCACACCGGCACCCAGACCGGGTTCCTCGCCTACGGCGTGGGCGATCAGAACAAGACCATGATCGAAGGCATCAACGTCACCGAGAGCACCAACGCCAACGCGGGCTACTTCGACTTCGGCAGCTTCGAAGAGTTCCAGCTCGGCGCCGCGGGCAACCTGGGCGAACAGGCGGGCCCGGGCGCGCTCATGAACATCACGGTCAAGTCGGGCGGCGACAAGTTCGGCGGACAGTTCTACTACGACTACGAAGGCGAGAGCACCATCACCGACAACGTTCCTCAGGCCTACAAGACCCCGGGAGGCACCCAGGACGGCTTCAAGGCTCCGACCATCGTCGACCCTGCGACCAGGCAGCTCCTCGGCCTGCAGACCGGCAACCCCATCACCAAGCAATACGACCTGAACGTGAACATCGGCGGACCGATCCTCAAGGGCAAGCTGTGGTTCTTCGCCGGGTATCGGGACAACAACCAGTTCAAGACCATTCTCGGCCTGCCGGGAACCGAGGCCCAGAGCCGGCTCAAGAACTTCACCGGCAAACTGACGTTTCAGCTGAACCCGAAGAACCAGATCATCGCTTTCGCCAATCAGCGCACCAAGCTCCAGCCGTTGCGCGATCTGTCCCTGACCACGCCCGTCGAGTCAGCGTACTACCAGGCCTCGAAGAATCGACCGGTCAAATTGGAGTGGACGAGCGTCCTCTCGGATCGGGCGTTTCTCGACATCCAGGTTTCGCATTGGCTCAACGCCTTCCCGCTCTACCCGACGAAGACCGGGTCCTCCGACACCACAGGCGTGGGCCCCGGCCGAATCGACCTCGCCACAAGCCAGCTTTCGGGCGGCAACAACTCCTACCAGGACCAGTTCCGCTACAAGCCCCAGATCGCCGGCAGCCTCGCCTACTTCGTGGACAACTTCGGACCGGGCAGCCACAACTTCAAGCTGGGCGTGGAGTGGCAGCGGGACCGCAAAGAGTTCCTGGCCTTCCAGCCCGGCAACATCTGGTACCGCGACGCGCGCAGCGTCGCCGGCGTCATCACCACTCAGGAAGTGGACATCTGGAACACCAACGGCGACGGCGAGGACGCGAATCGCTCGGTCAACGACGCGGCCCAGACCTCGATCTACCTCAACGACACCTGGGCGATCTCCGACCGGCTCTCTTTGAACATGGCTCTGCGCTATGACCGCTACGTCCTCGGCTGGCCGGACCAGGCCTTCACTCCGGCGTTTTCGGGGATTTTCCCGGCGGTCACCGTAGCGGCACAGGACGCGGTCACTCTGGCGTCGATCTCTCCGAGAATCGGCTTCGCGTGGGATATCACCGGCAAGGGCAAGACGGTATTCAAGAGCTTCTACGGCAGATACGCCTACAACCCCAGCGCCGACGTGACCGATCGCGAAAACCCGGTGGGCGCCGCGCAGAACCGCTACGCCTTCGTCGCCTGCACCGCGGGGCAGACCAGCGGTTGCGATCTCAACAACAACAAGCTGGTCGATGGCTCTGCGGAACTGGGTCGCTTGATCTCCCAGCTCGGGGGCGCCGGTTTCGTGAAGGTGGACCGGAACATCGACCACCCGTACGGAATCGAGTTCTCGAACCACCTCGAGCACGAGCTCATCCCCGGTCTGTCGCTGCGCGGCTCGTACGTCTTCAAGGGCACGCGGAACGAGTGGGCCGAGGTGGACACCGTGCGTGCCACCGCCACGAACGTCCCTTTCAACTTCCTTGACCCCGGCCCGGACGGGCGCACCGGAACCGCCGACGATCAGACGGTCCCGCTCCTGGGCGCGCCCGCCGGCACCGCAAGCAACCGCGTTTACGGAAACCCCGAGGCGTACGGCTTGCCGGGCAACGAAGGCGACTACCATACGGTTGAGTTCGCGGTGCAGCGGCGCATGAAGGACAAGTGGATGCTCCTCACCTCCTATGAGCACACCTGGGCCAACGCCTTCGTGAGTCCGGCGCAGGCCTCGACCAGCGCGCTCGGCACCATTCGCCACACAACCGCCTATCTATGGAACCCGAATTCTCGTCGGTTCGGTAGCCAGGATCAGACGTTTTGGAATTTCAAGCTGCTCGGTCGCTACGAGCTTCCGTGGCAACTCTCCGTAGCGGGTTCTTACAAGCTCCAGAGTGGATTCAACTGGGCGCGCAGCACAAGCGTCACCGTGCCCGGCCTCGGGGCCACCACCGTGGCGATGGAGCCGCTCGGCGCGAATCGGTCCCCGAACGTGGGGATCCTCGACCTCCGAGCCGAGAAGGCGTTCAAGTTCATGGGCAGCCGGCGGGTCACCGCGATGGTCGACGTCTTCAACGCGCTCAATTCGGACACGGTGACGAACTTCCGTCTCACCTCACCCTCGACCAACACGCCGCTGACCGTCAACAACCGCTACAAGGAACTGATCGCGCTCATCGACCCGCGCATCATCCGATTCGGAGTGCGGGTGGACTTCTAGACGCTCATCGCCCCGAGGCGCCAACCGCCGCGGAGTCGCAAAGAAGGCGCGGGCGAAATCCCGCGCCTTCGTGTTTCCGGTGAAGCACGGTGGCTGAGCCCGTCGAAGCCACTCGCACGAAACCGGCCGAACCGATAAACGGTGGCTGAGCCTGTCGAAGCCTCGTTGGAAACCTTTGGAGCTTCGAAAGGGACGTTCAAGAAATCCAATCTTTCGACTTCCCGATCCAAGCCTGCGACGGAGACGGCGCGCAGGCCGCATTGAGAACGTTGGACTTAGGGTGCCGCCTGAAGTCAATGAGCCATTTGCCTTATGGCACAGAAGTTGTTAGAAGAACCTGTCAATTCGCCAATCGGCCTCGTTGGCTGACGTGGCTTAAGAAGCCCCGGCGGGTGGGGACGGAGGGTCCCCTCTCGCTGGGCAAACTACAACACCGGCTCCGTGTGGCGCCTGTGTCTTCACGAAACAAAGAAAGTCGAAGAGAACCTCCAGGAGGGTTTTTAAGTTGAAAAATCGTTGGCTGGCCGCAGCATTGCTGCTCTTGATCGTGGCCAGCGCCTCCCCTGTGTTCGCACAGGGCGGTGCTGGATCTACCGGAAGCATCCAGGGTGAAGTCACCGACGAGAGCGGGGGCGTCCTTCCCGGCGTCACCGTCACCGTCACGGGTGAGTCCATGATGGGCGCCCGCACCGACATCACGAACGCGCAGGGCATCTACCGTTTCCCGGGCTTGCCGGCGGGCACCTACACCGTGAAGTTTGAACTCGCCGGCTTCGGCGTGGTCAACAAACCCAACATCCGGATCGGCATCGGCTTCACCGCCACTGTCGGCGCCAAGCTCGGGGTCAAGAACCTGTCCGAAACGATCGACGTGACCAGCGAGGCGCCGGCCATCGACGCCACCACCACCCGTGTCCAGGCCAACTTCGACAAGGCTCAACTCGATTCGATTCCCAACGCGCGCGACATGTGGTCGCTCCTGTCGACCACTCCCGGCGTGATCCTCAGCCGCTTCGACGTGGGCGGCAGCACGGCCGGAACCCAGACCACCTACACCGCTTACGGTAATGGCGGACAGAACCGGCCCCTTATCGAAGGCATCAACACCACCGAAGGCACCTCGGCCGCCGGTTTCTACTTCGACTACGGGTCGTTCGACGAAGTGGTGGTGGGAACGGCCGGCAACACCGCCGAGATGCCCAGCGGCGGCGTCATCACCAACTTCATCGGCAAGTCGGGCGGCAACCGGCTCTCCGGCGAGGTCTACTACGAGTACGAGAACCAGGGCGTCCAGAGCCAGAACCTGACCACCGATCAGCTCGCTCGGGGTTACGCAAACCTTCCCAAGACGGTTATCCAGTCCCTGGGTCTGAACCGTGCCGAAGCCAACACGCTCCTCAACTACGGGAACCTCAACGCCAGCGTGGGTGGTCCAATCATCAAGGACAAGCTGTGGGCCTGGGCCGGGTACCTGAACCAGAAGAACATCGTCTATCAGCCCTCGAGCGGCGCCATTCTCGACGGCACGGAGTTCCTGACCAAACTCGACAATTACACGGGCAAGATGACCTATCAGATGACGTCGAAGGACAAGTTCATCGCCTACCTCCAGTACGGAATCAAGAATCAGCCCTACCGTACCGACTCGGTCGTGAGCGGCCCGCAGCACCTCACCAAGAATTCGACGCTCAACCAGAGTTCTCCGTCGTGGGTCGGCAAGTTCGAATACAACCGTACCGTGGGAACCCGCAGTTTCCTTGAACTCCGGGCCGGCGAATTCGGCTACAACTTCGGTCTCGTCGGCAATTCCGAAGGGCCCCGTATCGAAGATCGAACCACCCTGATCGTCACCGGCGGTGGCCGCGACTGGGAATTGAAGCGTCGGCGCAAACAGGCCCACGGCGCCTACACCACCTATATCGACGACGTTCTGGGCGGAAACCACCAGGTCAAAATCGGCGGCGAGGTCCAGAATGAGACAGGCCAGACGATCTGGAAGCAGTACTACACGAACAACGTGGTCATGCTCCTCAACAATGGTGTCGCCAACCAGGTCCGGCTTGGTTCGCCCGTGGATTCGTTGAACGGCCTGCGTAACCACGGCCTCTTCGTGAACGACTCCTTCACCCGCAACCGTCTGACCATGAACGTCGGTCTCCGCTACGATCGTTACCGCGTATTCCTGCCGGCTCAGCAGCGGGAGGCCAGCAAGTTCTTCACCGCCCTCACGGTGCCCGAGAACTCGAGCGTGGTCACGTTCAACCACATCGTTCCCCGGATCGGCGTGACCTACGATGTCTCCGGTAACGGCAAGACCATACTGAAGACGAACTATGGCCGCTACTTCTTCAATCCGGGCGTCGGCCTGGCCGATTCGATAAACCCGAACACCAGCGACCAGTTCTGCACCTATGCCTGGACGGATTCCAATCGCAGTGGCCTCTGGGAAGACGGGGAGCAGGGCCAGTTGGCCAGCTGCAGCGGCGGAAGCTCCTCCGTGACTCTCGATCCCAACCTGAAGAACTCCTTCACCGACGAGTTCTCGGGCTGGGTGGAGCGAAACCTGGGCGGCAATGTCGGAGCGCGCATCGGGTTCGTCATCAAGCAGGATCGCGATGGTTACCAGCGGGAGGACATCAACCGGCCGAGGTCGGCCTGGAACGTGCCCACCACGGTCACGGATGTCGGCCCCGACGGGCGGGCCGGTACGGGAGATGACCGAGCCGGAATCCCGGCCTTCGCTCTGAACCCGGTAAATGCCGCTCTGTCCGTCACCCAGCGAGTATTCAACATCCCCGATTTCACCGCCGACTACAAGTCCATAGACCTGAGCCTGAACAAACGTTTCTCGAAGAAGTGGAGCATGGTGGCCTCGTTCGTCAAGACCTGGACCAGCGAGTTCGGATCGAGCTACTTCGGCAGCGGCGCGGGCAACAACGTGGGCGCCGGCGCCAGCCTCTTCGGGGGCCTGGCCAACAGCACCGCCTTCCCCATCACACCCAACGGACTGACGGACAAGGCCGAGTTCGCAACGTGGAATTTCAAGGTTTCGGGAACCGTCGAACCGGGCTATGGCATCCGGCTGACTCCGGTGTGGAAGTCGCAGCAGGGTTATCCGTACGGCCGCGTCTTCACCGCCAACGCGGGGGCGATCTCCCAGAACTTCACGGCTGAGGCCATCACCTCGCACCGTTTGCCTACGGTAAAGCAACTCGATATCCGCGCCGAGAAACGATTCAAGCTGACCGGTCGGGTGAGTTTCAACGTCCTGTTCGACGTCTTCAACGTCCTGAACGCGAACACCGAGTTGAACCTCCGCGCCACCACGGGTTTGATCACGATCAGCGAAACCGGAGCGGTGATCCCGGCGTTCGGCACGCCGACCACGATTCTGCCCCCGCGAATCGCCCGCATCTCGGCCCGTTTGAGCTGGTAGTTCGCACCCACGCAACGTCGGGCGCAGCGGATCGCGCCTGAGACGCAAAGAGGGCCTCTTCGGAGGCCCTCTTCATTTGGGAGCCCCGTCGGCTATCTCCGCGCCGACCGGCGCCGACCGGGCGACCGCGGTTCAAGAAAGTCTCCGCCCTGAAGCATTCCTTCAACGTCGCCAAGCGGAACCACTTCGACATCCAACCCGCGAGAAGTGATTGTCCATGGGCCTTCGCCCTCCGGAATGACCAGCCAGTTGGCTCCCCGGGGATGCCGGCGCCGGAACGCGGCCAGGCTCGTGGCGTCGAAGGCTCTCTCGGACCGCTTGCACTCGACCGCTATGGGATCTCCACCCCGGCCCAGGAGAACAAAGTCGATCTCGTGGTGGGCCTTGTCCCGCCAATAGTGAACTCCAAACTGACGGCCGTGGGCGTGAACCTCGTTGAGAAAGAGATGCTCTAGAAGGAGACCTACGTCGTCGGGGCGAAGGTCGTTCCAGCCTCGG
The DNA here is from genome assembly GCA_031412915.1 of Vicinamibacteria bacterium. Classification (GTDB taxonomy): domain Bacteria; phylum Acidobacteriota; class Vicinamibacteria; order Fen-336; family JAGNNV01; genus JAGNNV01. The sequence goes on from JANODX010000146.1 coordinate 44,437, forward strand.
TGATAGGACACAAACCCCGTATCAAACCCGAAGACGCGAGGGGCAGACACGATCTCCGCGGATCCGCCTGCCGAATACGGACGAACGACGTGAGCCACCGCCGTCGCCTCCAGAACCGCCAGATAGTTCGCGATGGTGGTCCGACTGACCCCGCAGTCGCGCGCGAACCTGGAAGCATCGAAGATTCCGCCGCTTTGGATGAGCATCAGTTCGAAGAGTCGCTGGAAGGCCGACCGCTTCTCCAGTCGGAAGAGCTCCATGATGTCCTTCGCCCAGTAGGCGTCCATCCACTCCTGATAGTCCTGCTCCGGAAGGGTGGGAGCGAGGAAGAAGGGCGGAAGCCCGCCCCGCAGCATTCGATGATCGAGATCCGGGCGGCCGAATGCGGCCAGATCCTTGAAAATCATAGGAGGAAGAAACACGTCGACTTTCCGACCGGCCAGGGTGTCCTTGAAGCGTGTGGATGCGCCCAGGGTGGACGAGCCGGTGGCGAGAACCCGGGTGTCAGGAAAATGGTCGGCGGCGATTTTCAGAATCTCGGAAGGGTTCGGAAGGCGATGGACTTCGTCGAGGATGATGCGAGCGCCCCGATTGTGGCGGAGAAAACTCTCTCCGTTCTCCACCCGGCGCCGGACCCCGGGGAGTTCGCAATCGAAGTATCGAATGCGATCCAGCGATTGGGCCAAACTGGTCTTGCCCACGCGCCGGACACCCCGGAGCCAGACGATGCTTCTCCGGTTCCAGGCCTCCTCGATGGTTTCCTTCCAGGGCCCTCGATCCTTCACGCCAGCAGTCTTGCATATAGTCATACCAGATGCAATCATGGTTTCGGAGTCGGAAACGGAGTCCGCCGGCCGGCCGAGGCTCGTGGCCTGCGACTCTAGTGAAGGACCAGCTTCCGCCGGTCGGTCCCGCCCTTTTCCGACACAATCTCGATCTCGACTTCCGCGGCCGCGGTCGCGCCTTTGACCACCCAGGATGTGGTGACCGCATTCGCGCGAGGGGACCCCGCGGAAATCCCTCGTCGCCCGGGGATGTTCCCGAGAGATACCGTGGCCTTGCCCTCGACCAGAGAGGCTCCGGTGAGCTTGAGCGTGGCTCGAACCGGTTTCGCGAGTTCGGCCACGATCGCCCGCTTGGTGATGTTGGTGGGCATGTAGCCACCGTTTTCCACCACCACCTCGACGCGGAACAATCCTCCGCCCAGAGGCGTCGCCTTCGCGTCCTTGATGGAGACGATCGGGGAAACCATGGCCATCTCCGTGAACCACGGGACCTTGATGGCGATCTCGGCCTCGAGCATGGACGGAGGCGGATTCTGCTGGGTGAACTTGCGCCGCCATCCCCCGACCTCAATATCGCCCAGCTGCCTATGCTTGAAAGCCTTCCAGACCGCGAAGCCCTGACCTTTCAGTTCCTCGTCGTTCCACTTCAATCGCTCGATCTCGCTCACGCGCTTGTCGCCGTTGTAGTCCTTGCCAAATCCGCCCCAGTGTTCGGGCACCCAGCCGAGCACGCCGAAGTCGAAGTAGCCCCAGCTGATGAGCGTGCCGTGGCGCGAGGCGCCTTCTCCGGCGTACGAATCCTCCGAAGGGTGACCGGTGATGGCGGTGTAGCGGTCCGCGTATTGCTTCACGATCTGAAGGTCCGCGGCCTCGTGATTGGCCGAAGGCTCGGTGGAAGGAAGTTTGTAGAGAAAACCTCCCGCGGTGTGGTTGTGAACGATCCCGGTGATATTGGGATGGGCCACGATGAAGTCCAACGACGCCCGGGTTTCGTTCTCGGAGAGGGCGAAGGCCCCCGCTCCGTTCTGCAGATACGGAAGCGCCCAGCTGCGGGGAAAGTTGCGGTTCATATCGATGCCGCCGACCCCATCCTCGTTGAAAGAGCCATCGCCGTCGTTGTCGATTCCCTCCGACAGCACCAGGTAGTACTCCCCACCGCTCTCGCCGGGGCCGCGCGAAACCATGAGGCGAGGGTCTTCCTTCGAGATCTTGAAGGCGCCGTTCGGACTTTTCACCCGCATCTGGGTGATGGCGCCATCGCCATCCAGATCCTCGGCCTTGTCCTCGTCGAGGAGGCCGTCGCCGTCTTCATCCCAGGGCCGCACGGTCGAGCGAAGATTGTCGGGGTTCTTGAGCGCGTAGTCCGCTCCGTCGGGATTGAACTTGGGCCGGAGATACAGGGTTTGGGTGTCGAGCAACTCCGTGACGCCCGGGTCCTTGCCGTAGTTCGTGGCGTAGTACCAGATCAGGTACAGCACCATTTCGGATCCGGTCAGTTCTCCGGCGTGGACGCCGCCGTCGATGTAGTAGCCGGGTTTCTCCTCGGGAGCCCTGGTCTTCCGGTTCGTAAGCTCCACGACCAGAAGGTCCTGACCCCGGTAACTCTTCCCGATCGCCGACACCCGGGCGAGATTCGGATATTTCTGTTCGATCTGCTTCAAGAACGCGGCGGTCTCGGCCGCGTCGTGGTACTTCGTGAAATCGGCGGAGCCATCCGCCCGCATCACCTGAGCCGGTGCCGCGCTCGAGAGGCCGAGCAGAATTGCCACTCCAAAACCGGCGCAACGTGTCATCGAAGGTGTCCTTTCTCGGAAGCCCGCCCGGCGCATGGAGACTACGACCGAATGCCCCGCATCTCAAGGCGAGTCGATGCGGCCACGGCTTTCCCGGCGAAAGGCAGCAGGAAGTACTGCATGGGCACCGCGACGCGCCACTCGTACAGAAAGGGCGACTCGAAGATCAGGTAGTAGAGGGGAACGACGAGCCACAGGAGAGTGAGGCGAGGGGCCTCGCGCAGGGACAGCGCGATGCCGATCCAGGCCAGAAGGGGAACGACAAACCAGATCCGATGAACGAGCCGCAGCGGGCCGCGAAGAAATGAAGCCAGGCCCGCGGTCCGGGCAAATTCCCCTTCATCGACCAGAACGTCGAACTCCAGAGCGGGAGGTAGGGGCACTCTCTTGAGGTCGGGCCCCTCGAGCCCGGCGCCCGCGGGAAGAAGTTCCGGGGGGCCATCGCTGAAGAGCAGCATCGACGCCATGCGACGCGCCATGGCCCGCGCATACCAGACCGGCCGGGCCTCGATGACGTCCAGAGCGCGCCGATAGCGATCGCGATCCCGTGCGATCCCGTCGGGCTCGGCCCACCACCGGAGATAGTCGGGCCGGCCGTAGCGCTCCGCCTCCTCGGCCATCACCTGTTTGTCCCAGACGCGCGCGCCGTACTCCCGACCGCCGGCATCCGCGACTCCCTGCCACAGCGTGATGCCTCCATTGATGCTCACGGGAACGAACTCACCGAAGACCAGCCAGTTGCGCAGCGTGATCGGGGCCACGACCAGAAGCGAGGTCAGGGTGACCAGACTGCTGAGAAAGAGCGAGCGTTTGGTTCGGCCGAGCAGGAGAAAAAGCACTACGCTCGCGAACGGCCCGAGAAGGACGACGTTGGGTCGCAGCCAGACTCCGAGGCCGATAAGAAGGCCCAGGATAGAGAGCCGAAAGGCCTGGTTCCGGAACGAGGATCTCTCTCGCAGGACCGGCATGGCGATGAGGAATCCCACCAGCAAGGGAATGGACGCGATGGCATCGGCCAGGATCAGATTCGACGTGGCGGCCAGATGGGGAGACAACGCCGCGAGCAGGCCGGCCAGGACCCCGGCCAGAGGACCGAACCAGCGGTATCCAAAACCAAACACCAGGAGAGCCGCCACCGAGGTGAGAACGTCCTGGACCGCGGCCACGATCGGAAAACTGCGGCCCAGGCCCGCGTAGACCGCGGCCAGGAACAAGGGGTAGCCCGGCGGCCTCGACGCGAGTCCGGTGCGTTGTGAATCCCAGACCTTCGGGAAGAGGACGCCTTCCCCGCGCAGGATCGACAGGGCCGATTCATCGTAGCGCCGCGCCATTCGGGTGCCGTCCTGCTCGGGTGTGTAGAGAAGGTCCACCCCATCGGCGAGATAGAGACCGCGAATCGAAAGGGCGAGGCCGGACAACAAGATGCAGGCCAGGGCCACGACGAACCGGGAGTTCATTCTCTCGTCCCGGATAAGCGGTCTACCTCGATGGCCTCCGCGATCATCGTTTCGAGCGGTTCGAGCGTCTCCCCAACCAGGGATTGGGCCGCGCCAGGATCCGAGATCTCATCGCAGAAGAGACAGGCGAGATCGTGGGGCCTCAGGCCAAAATAGCCGGAAGTCCGAGCCAGGGCCAGCACTTCGTCCACCGAGCGCTCCTGGATCGCAACCGCGCGGCCGACCCTCGAAGCGATTCGGCCGACCAGCGCACGATACGAAAGCGCTTCCGGCCCCACCAGGTCGACAACCCGTGGCGACATCAACTGCGAATCGAGAGCGCCGAGGGCGGCGCGCGCCGCGTCTCTCACCGAGATGGGCTGGAGTCGATACTCGCCGTCCCCCGGGATCTCCAGGGCTCCGCCCCGGGCGATGCGGCGGACCAGCGGGGAAAGGAACTCTTCGCCCGGGCCAAAGATGTAGGACGGACGAAACACGGTGACCCCGAAGCCGGACCGGAAGAGAGCCACTTCGCCCGCCATCTTGGCCAGGAAGTACGAGTTCGTGCAGTGCGGGTTCATGCCGTAGTGGAATACGCCCAGACCGCTGAAGAAGACCACCTTCGGAACCGCGGCTTCTCGACAGGCGGCGAGAACGTTCGTGAGGCCCCGAGGATCGGTGCGGTCCTGCTCTCCTGCTCCCGCCGCGACGGAAGCCGTGTAAACGAGACCGTCGCAATTCAAAAGCCTGGGGACAAGGGTCGCGGTCTCGGAGGACTCCAGATTTGAAAGGCACAACGGCGCCCCGCCCAGGCTCTCGACGAGTGCCGCTCCTGCGTTCGACCGGACGATGCCCACGGCCTCGATGCCCCGACGGACCGCGAGGTCGATAACGTGCCGGCCCACGAAGCCGTTCCCCCCAACGATGGCGATCTTGCGCAGCATCCGCTTCGAGGAGGGTATCACCCGGCGTTCGGGTGTTCGTAGGGACGGCCACGAGCCGCCGCCCTCATGATGTCCCCCGGGTGTGCGACATGGTTGTGGGGCGATCCTGCAAGACCCGGTGGATGCCGGTGGCTGAGCTTGTCGAAGCCACCCCCAACGCCGGTCCCTTCGACGAGCTCAGGGACCGGATGCGATCGACTTCCCCCGAACGTCACCGAGTACTTCAATACGGACCTCCCTCAGCGACCGCCCGACCGCCTCGTTACTATCGGACCACTTCGCCTGGCGCGAAC
>JANODX010000147.1:0-9043 GCA_031412915.1 Vicinamibacteria bacterium
GCGAAGCCTGCCCTTGGGGCATGGCGGGGTCCGCGCCGCGGAGCCAGCCAGAAAACCCCCGCGCTCCGGCCGGAGTGACAAACGAGCGAGCGCTCGCGAGCGACTTTGCTCTGGAGTGGGTCCGGGCAGCGGAGCCACTCAGGAATCCGGCCTGCGCTGGCCGGCCCGCTCGCCAGGGCTAGTAGAGTTCCGATTCCATGCTGATTGAGTGTGTTCCCAATTTCTCTGAAGGCGCGCGGGCCGAGGTCGTGCAGTCCATCGTGGCGAAAGTCCGCAGCGAGAGCAGCGCCCGAATTCTGGATCTGCAGTCCGACGCTTCGCACAATCGATCGGTTCTCACCCTGGCGGGCGATCCCGACTCGCTCTTTCGGGGCATCCTGGCCCTGGTGGGCGCGTGCCTCCTCGCCATCGATCTTCGTGCCCACAAGGGGGAGCATCCCCGCCTCGGCGCCGTCGATGTGGTTCCTTTCATACCGCTTCAAGGCGCCACCATCGGCGACTGCGTGACCCTCGCGCGCAGGGTGGGCGAGGCCATCGCGAAGGCCCACAACATTCCGGTTTTTCTCTACGAGGATGCCGCTTCCGCCCCCCACCGTAAAGGGCTCGAAGACATCCGTCGCGGACAGTTCGAGGGCCTGGCCGCCAAGCTGAAGGATCCGCTGTGGCAGCCGGACTTCGGTCCAAGCCAGCCGCACCCTTCCTTCGGCGCCGTCGTGGTTGGGGCGCGCATGCCTCTCATCGCCTTCAATGTGAACCTCAACACCGATGACGTTGAGATCGCGAAGAAGATCGCCAAGGCGATCCGACACAGCACCGGTGGATATCGCTTCGTCAAAGCCATGGGTCTGGGGGTCGAAATCGGCGGCCGGAAGGTCGCTCAGGTTTCGATGAACATGACCGACTTCACCAGGACGCCGCTCTTCCGGGTGATCGAGACCATCCGCAACGAAGCGGCGCGTTACGGTGTGGCCATCGCGGGCTCGGAAATCGTGGGACTGGTTCCCGCGCAGGCGCTGATCGACTCCGCCGAGCACTATCTCCAGCTCACCGGGTTTTCGGGGAAGCAGGTTCTGGAGACGCGGCTGCGCGGAGAGTAGCGGCTCGCTCGCTTCAGTTGATTTCGCGGTGGTTTCGCGGTCGCGAAACGGAGTGTTCGCGCTAGGCCCCGGCGCTTGTCCCCTCCAATGGATGGAACAGGGGTTCGCCGGGATGACGGTTTCGCGGTCGCGAACGGAGTGTTCGCGCTAGGCCCCGGCGCTTGCCCCCTCCAATGGAAGGAACAGGGGGTTCGCCGGGGTGACGGCTGCGCGCTTGAGGAGTGGCGGCTAGGCTTCGGTGGGGTCGGGGGCGTCCGCGGCCTTTTTGGGGGAGATGAGGCCGAGCGCCTTCATCTTCTTGTAGAGGTACGAGCGCTCGACTCCCAGCGCTTCGGCGGTGCGGCTCATGTTTCCGTGACAGGATCCGTGCTTCTTCGCGATGTACCGGCGCTCGAAGTCCTCGCGAGCAAGGGCGAGGGTTCCGAAGTCACTCAGGGCCGCGGTCGGGACCGCGGAGGAGGCAACCATGTTCGGCTCTGCCGCGGCGGTAGTGGGCTCCAATGGGAGGGGAGACCTGAGAGCGCCCAGGTCAGTGACTTCCACCACATCGCCTTTGGCCATGATGACCAGCCGTTCGACCATGTTCCTCAACTCGCGGACGTTGCCGGGCCAGTCATGCCCCACCAGCATCTCCATGGCCTCGGGGGAGTAGTCCTTGATGTGGCGCCCGTACTCGGCCGCATAGCCTCGGCTGAAGTGCCTTACCAGCATCGGAATGTCGGCGCGCCGTTCCCGTAAGGGCAACACGTGGATCGGAATCACATTGAGCCGGAAGTAGAGGTCGTCGCGGAACGTGCCCTTGCGGATTTCGTCCTCGAGGTTCTTGTTGGTCGCGGCGATCACCCGCACATCCACGGTGACGCTCGCCGACCCGCCCACCGGTTCGATCTTCTGTTCCTGCAGCGCGCGCAAAACCTTGGCCTGGGTCTTCAGGGTCATGTCGCCGATTTCGTCGAGGAACAAGGTCCCTCCATCGGCGATCTCGAACTTTCCTTTGCGCGCGGCGGTGGCCCCGGTGAACGATCCCTTGGCGTGGCCGAAGAGCTCGCTCTCGATCAGTTCTTCGGGAATGGCCGCACAGTTCACCTCCACGAAAGGGCCGCCGCTGCGCAGGCTCTGCTGATGAATGCCCCGCGCGACCAGCTCCTTCCCGGTTCCGTTCTCGCCGGTGATGAGGACCCGCCCGTTGCTCGGGGCGGCCTGAGCGATCACCCGGAGAAGCTCCTTGATCGCCTCGCTCTCACCCACGATCTGGTGCTTGTACTCCACCTCGGCCTTGAGGGCGCGGACTTCCTGCTCCAGCTTCCTTCGGCGCAAAGAGTTCGAAACCGCGAGCAGGATGCGCTCGAGGGAGAGCGGCTTCTCAATGAAGTCGGCGGCGCCGAGGCGAACCGCCTTCACCGCCGTCTCGACCGTGCCATGACCGGAGATCACCACCACGGGGAGGTCGGGATCAATCGACTGAATTCGAGTCAGGGTCTCGATGCCGTCGATGCCCGGAAGCCAGACGTCGAGAAGGGCAAGCTCATAGCGGTTCGATTCAACCGCCTTGACCCCGGCTTCGCCCGTCTCCACCGCGTCGACGCGATAACCCTCGTCCGAAAGAATCCCCGAGAGGGAGGCCCGGACGCCGGCTTCGTCGTCAACAATCAGGATGCGTTCGCGCATGGAGGCGGGGATCCTAGCAGTCGCAATGATTTTGTGTCCCGCCCGCCACAGCCGATCGTTGCCGAAGCCTCCGCAGGATCTGGGCATGACAATCTCCCGACTCGCCGATAGAGGGGCGAACCGATTCCCGTCCAGCTTCGTCCTAATGCCAAAGGAAGTCTCCATGCGCCCACTCTGTGTTCAGTCGATTCTCGCGCTCGGTCTGTCGGCTCTGATGGCGCGGCCTTCCGCCGCACAGAACTGGCCATCTTTTCGCGGCCCCTTCGCCCGCGGCGTCGCGGATAACCAGGATCTGCCCGTGAATTGGGACGTCAAGTCCGGTCGAAACATCCGCTGGAAAACCGCCATCGCGGGCCAGGGGCACTCGAGTCCGGTGGTGTGGGGCGACCGCGTCTTCGTTACCTCCGTGGTTCGGGAGAACCCGCCGAAGATCGCCCTCGGCGACACCGGCGGCATCAGCCTCGCCAACGACAAGACGGTGCACACCTGGCGTCTTTCCGGCCTGAGCGCCGCGGACGGCAAGCTGCTGTGGTCGAAAGACGTGCATTCGGGGATTCCGCGGGCCACCCGCCACGTGAAGGCGAGTCAGGCCAACGCCACCCCGGTCACCGACGGACGCACGGTGGTGGCCGTTCTCGGTTCCGAAGGAGTGGCAGCCTTCGACGTCGACGGAACACCGAGGTGGCGGGCCGATCTCGGAGTCCTCAATCCCGGTCTCTTCGGCGACCCCACCTCGGAGTGGGGGCACGCGAGCTCTCCCATCATCTTCGAGGACCGCGTCATCGTTCAGGTCGATCGACACAAGGACTCCTATCTCGCCGCCTTCGACCTCGCCACCGGAAAGCGCGTATGGAACGTGCCGCGGGTCGAGCGCCCGGTGTGGAGCACCCCCACGTCGCACACCGCGGGCGCGCGGACGGATCTGATCGTGGTGGGCGGCGAATACGTCCGGGGCTATGACCCGCGCACCGGCGCGGAACTCTGGAAGTTCAAGGATGCGGCGGAAGTGAAGACGCCCACGCCCTTCGTGGCCGACGGCCTGATCGTCTTTTCCGGCGGTTACCGGGGCCGGCCCATCTTCACCATCAGGACCGGCGCCACCGGGGATATCTCGGAGCCCGAGAATGCGAAGTCCGGCGCCTGGCTCGCCTGGCGCAGCGATGTCGGCGGCCCCTATACGACCACACCGCTCGCCTACCAGGGGGTGCTCTACGCCGTGCGCGATGAAGGGATCCTCGGAGCCTACGACCTGAAGACGGGGGCCTTGATCTACCGCGAGCGAACGAGCGCCACCCACTCAGCGTCTCCGGTCGCGAGCGATGGCAAGGTGTACCTCGCGGCCGAAGGGGGCGAGGTGATCGTGCTGAAGGCGGGGCGGTCCTTCGAACCGCTCGCCCGGAACGACATGGGAGAGATGCTCATGGCCACCCCCGCGATCTCGGGGAATACGTTGTTCGTCCGCACCGGCGGCCATCTGTACGCGATAGGCAAACCGAAGCCAGCCGCCCGCCCGCTGAGTCGGAGACAAGTTCGTCCGCAAAACGCTGGCGGCCAATCGGCCTGGGCGGCTATCCTTGCCCCCAGCCGACGGTGTTTAGGACCGATGGGTCGGTCATTCGACTCCTCCAAAGCGATCCCGAGCCATCCGACTGGTTGGAGCGGCATCGCCCGCCGTCGACGAAATCTTCGAGGCGTCGTCCTCGTGAAAGAAGAAACGTAGCCATGACTCTCAGCAAGAAGGCCGGGACGTGGATCCTCGGGGGCCTGTTTCTCACGGCCTGCGGAGGCGCCCCCCCGAGCGGCCAGGGCGGGCCCGGCGGTGGCATGCCGCCGATGTCGGTCGAGATCGTGACCCTCGCGCCGAAGCCAGTCGAACAGACCACCGAGTTCGTGGCCACCTTGAAATCCCGCGGTTCAAGCACCATTCAGCCCCAGGTCGAGGGGTTCATTACGCGGATCGCGGTGCGGTCGGGGGAGAGGGTGGCGCGGGGGGCAACCCTTTTCGAGGTCGACTCGGGGCCCCAGCAGGCCGTTCTCGCCTCCCAGCAGTCGATGCGGGCGATGCGCGCCGCCGAAGTCGATTACGCGCAGCAACAGGCGACGCGAACCCGCAAGCTCTTCGAGGCCGGTGCGGCCAGTCAGCGTGACGCCGAGGAAGCCGACACCACCCTGCGCACCAGCCAGGCTCAGCTGAAGGCGGTTGAAGACCAGGTCCAACAGCAGCGCGCGCAACTTGGCTACTACAAGGTCACAGCACCGGCCGCCGGAGTGATAGGCGACATTCCCGTGCGGGTGGGCGATCGGGTAACCAACTCAACCATGCTCACCACGGTGGACCAAAACGACGCCCTGGAGGTCTATGTCAGCGTGCCCGTGGCCCAGGCCGCCGATCTGAAGCCCGGAATCCCCGTGCGCATCATGGGCGATGCGGGCCAGGTCATCGCCACCAACAAGGTCAGCTTTGTTTCGCCCAAGGTGGACGACGCGACCCAGACCGTGCTGGCCAAGGCGACCCTCGTCGAAGGTCGGGGGCAATTCCGCGCCGACCAGTTCATTCGCGTGCGTCTGGTGTGGCGGGCCGAGCCGGGCCTCACCATTCCCGTGACCGCGGTGATGCGGGTCAACGGACAGTATTTCGCGTTCGTGGCCGAGAAGACCGACCAGGGGCAGGTCGCGAGGCAGCGCGCGGTCCAGCTCGGCGACATCATCGGCAACGATTACGTCGTGCGTGAGGGACTGAAGGCGGGCGAGCAACTCATCGTTGCCGGCCTGCAGAAGATCGGCGACGGCGCGCCCGTGAGCCCCGCCCCGGCGGCGCCCGCTCCTGAACCGACCAAGGGTTCCTAGACCATGCTCGCCGACGTCTTCATCCGAAGGCCCGTCCTGTCGACGGTCTGCTCGCTGCTCATCATCCTCGCGGGCGCGGTGTCGATCCCCACCCTGCCCATCGCCCGCTACCCCGACCTCACCCCGCCGTCCGTTACCGTCAACGCGTTCTACACCGGGGCCAACGCGCAGTCGGTGGAGAGTGCGGTGACCACACCCCTGGAGCAGGCCATCAACGGGGTGGAGGGGATGACCTACATCACTTCGTCCAGCAGCAACAGCGGCTTCTGCACCATCAATGTCATCTTCGACATCGATCGCAACATCGACCTCGCGGCCGTGGATGTGCAGAACCGGGTCAACCAGGCCCTCGGCCGGATGCCCGCCGATGTCCGCACCAACGGCATCACCGTGGTGAAGAACACCGCGGGTTTCATGGGCGGCCTCGGTTTCTTCTCGAAGGACAACCGCTACTCCTCGCAGTTCATCAGCAACTACATCGACCTGTACGTGCGCGACGCCTTGAAGCGCGTCAAGGGCGTCGGCGACGTCCTGATCTTCGGCGAGCGCAAGTTCGCCATGCGCCTGTGGCTCGACCCGGCCAAGCTCGCGGGACGCCGGATCACCGCGGCCGATGTGGTCGGAGCGCTGCGTGAGCAGAACGTGCAAGTGGCGGCGGGTGCTTTGGGCGACGCTCCATCTTCGCTCGGCCAGGCCTTCACGATCAGCGTGCGGGCCATGGGCCGGCTCTCCGAGGCCAGTCAGTTCGAAGACGTGGTCATCAAGGCGGGCCCGGACGGCGCGATGGTGCGCGTCAAGGATGTCGGCCGGGTTGAACTGGGGGCCGAGACCTACTCTTCGAGTCTGCGCTTCATAGGTCTCGAGGCGCAGGGCATCGGCATCACCCTCCTGCCTTCCGCCAACGCGATCGACGTCTTCAAGGGGGTCATGGCGGAGATGGCGACGCTCGAGAAGACCTTCCCGCCGGGGCTCGAATGGCGAGTCGCGTTCGACAACGTGGTGGTGGTGCGGGAGTCGATCATCGAAGTCGTCAAGACCCTGGCCGAGGCGATCACCCTGGTCATCCTCGTGATGTTCCTGTTCCTCCAGAACTGGCGCAGCACCCTGATCCCCGCCATCACCATCCCGGTGTCCCTCATCGGGACGTTCGCATTCATCAAGCTCTTCGGGTTTTCGATCAACACCCTGACTCTGTTCGGCATCGTCCTCGCCACCGGCATCGTGGTCGACGACGCCATCGTGGTCATCGAGAACATCGAGCGGCACATGAGCGAGTACCACAAGTCGGCCAGGCGCGCGGCCATCGACGCCATGCGCGAAGTGTTCGGCGCGGTCATCGTCATCGGCCTGGTGCTGGTCGCCGTGTTTGTGCCGGTTGCGTTCTTCCCCGGCGTCACCGGGCGTCTCTATCAGCAGTTTTCACTCACCATCGCTTTCGCGGTGGTGCTGTCCGTGTTCAATGCGGTCACCCTGACCCCGGCACTCTCCGCGCTGCTGCTGGACAAGGAGAGCCACACCCACGGCCGGTTCTTCACCTGGTTCAACCGCCTCGTCGACAAGGGCACCGCCGGCTACGCGGCGTTCGTACGCCGGGCCATGGGACTTCGCACCGCGATGATCGTCCTCTTCCTCGGCGGCCTTCTGGCCACGTGGGGGGTGTACCGGATCGTGCCCTCGGCGTTCGTGCCGGAAGAGGACGAGGGCTACATCATGACCCTGGTCCAGGCTCCCGCGGGCGCCTCGCTCGAGTACTCGAACAACATCGCCAAGCAGGCGGAGCAGATCCTGCTGAAGGATCCGGACGTGCTCGCCACCTTCTCGGTCATGGGCTTCAGCTTCTCCGGAGCGGCGCCGAACAACGGGATCATCTTCACGCGCCTCAAGGACTACGCGGAAAGGCCCGGTCCCTCGCACTCGCTGAACACCGTGCTCAACCGTCTGCGCGGGCCGCTTTTCGGCATTCCCGGCGCCATCGTCGTGTCTTTTCCGCCCCCCGCGATCCAGGGCCTGTCCGTCTTCGCCGGCTTTCAGTTCGAACTCCTCGATCAGACAGGCGCTTCCACGGTCGACGGACTGGCCGCGGCCATGGGCAGCCTGATGGGGGAGGCCACGCAAAGCGGCAAGGTGCAGGGCCTCTTCAGCAGTTTCCGGGCCGACGATCCGCAACTCGTGGTGGATATCGACCGCGACAAGGCGCGCAGCCTCGGCCTGCCCCTCCAGGAGGTCACGGACGCGCTTCAGGTCTTCCTCGGGTCGCAGTATGTGAACGACTTCGACTTCAACAACCGCGCCTATCGCGTATACGTTCAGGCCGATCAGCAGTTCCGGTCCGGTCCGCGTGACTTGCGCCAGCTTTACGCCCGGCGTTCCAGCGGCCAGATGGTGTCTCTCGACTCCGTGGTCAAGCTTCGTGAGACCACGGCCCCGCAGGTCATCAGTCACTACAACCTGTTCCGGTCCGCCGAGATCACCGGCAGTCCGGGGCCCGGGGTCAGCTCGGGTCAGGCCCTCGCCGCAATGGAAGATCTCGCGAAGAGGCTGCCCGCCGGTTTCACGTACGCGTGGTCGGGTCAGTCTCTCGAAGAAATCAAGTCCGGCACGCAGGCCGGCGCCATCTTCGCGCTCAGCGTGGTCCTCGTCTACCTGGTGCTGGCCGCTCAGTACGAGTCCTTCGTCCTGCCCCTGATCATTCTGCTCGGCGTTCCCCTCGCGATCCTCGGCGCTCTGTCCGCGCAGTTCGTTCGCGGCTTCACCAACGACGTCTTCTGTCAGGTGGGCCTGATCCTGCTCATTGGTCTGGCGGCCAAGAACTCGATTCTCATCGTCGAGTTCGCCGAGCAGCTTCGCGAACGAGGATTCTCCATCGTCGATGCCGCGGTCGAGTCGGCGCGCATCCGCCTCCGCCCCATTCTCATGACCTCGCTGGCGTTCATCCTCGGCGTCCTGCCCCTGGCCTTCGCCGCGGGTGCGGGGGCCGCGGGTCGGAACTCGATCGGCACCACGGTCGCGGGAGGCATGATCGCCTCCACGGTTCTCTCCATCATTTTCATACCGGTGTTGTATGTGGTGATCCGAACCCTCGCCCCGGGAAGGGGACGCAGGGCTCATGACGAGGGGGAAGGGGACGAGCCGACCGGGAGTGGCCCCAAGGGCGCCGGGGCCATCGGAGTGGCCCTGCTGCTCATCCTGTCCCTGGTGGCGCCGGCGAGCGCGCAGACCGCGGCGGCGCCCGCGCTGGAATCGGTGACCTTCGACCAGGCGATTGCCCGGGCCCTTGAAAAGAACCCGACCGTCGCCATCGCCGCTGCCAACATCCTCCGCTCCCAGGGCCTGCTCCAGCAGGTCCGTTCCACCACCCTGCCGCGGGTGAGCGCGAGCATCAACAACACCACCCTCGACACCGCCCTGTCCTTCGACACGAGCGTGGTCCA
>JANODX010000148.1:0-4490 GCA_031412915.1 Vicinamibacteria bacterium
CAGACCCGGGACCACGCTCCTTGTCGGGCACCAAGCACCAAAAGTAACGGCGGCCATAGCTGCTGAGATCCGGAGAGAAGAGTCCACCCTCTTCACCGTTTCTTCCAAAAGTCACCGACGAAGTCGGTGCCTTGCTCCTTACTCGGCTTATCGGGCGCAAACGCAGCGGGCGAACCGTGGCGACTCGCGCCCGAAATCCCGGCGCGAGCAACCCACATCGGCACCGGCCCCGCTCCTGACGCGATCCCCGAGCGCAGTTCCCGCGACCGACCCGGCTCCGATTCGGGCCCGGGCTCAGTCTTGGCCATACGCCTCGCCGATTGCGAGGCCCGCTCTTAAGGCCCTTCAGCGAAATGGGACGCAGTCGGCAGGGCACTTGCCGTCGATCGGGGCAGGCATGGTCCCGCCGGATCGCGTACACACCGAGCCGTCGCTGGCCCCGCAGAAAGCCTGGAAGCCGGTGCGCCCAGGCTCAGTAGGCACGGCCACGTAGGCGAAGGCGGTCAGGCTCGTTCGGGAGGCATGGAGGCGCTTCACCTCCCCAGACGGTGCCGCCGGCCCAGCATGGAATGTTCGGCGATAACCGTTGCGCACTTCGACCAGGTCAGGCTCCGACAGCATGGGGTCGGGGTTGGGCGGCGCCCCGGGAAGGCAGGCAGCCCCTTTCGCCAGGCAGGCCGGTTTGTCGAAGAAGCCGTGATTCAATCCGGCGTAGGACTGCTCGGCGGAGATCAGGCTCCGGACATCCCCCACTGTCGCCGCTTCGTTTTGAGACGGCCGAGGGCGATCCAGTCCCGCGGCAGAGACCATGACGAAGACCAGCAGGGCCAGGGGCAACGAGGCCGCGACGCCCCATGGCCCGGCGGCGCCCCGCCGGGCCGCTCGCCACGCGGTCACGAGGACTATCACGTTCATCACCGCCCAAAATGCAACGGTCATGCTCTGCGTGAAGTTGCCGAGGGAGCTCATGGCCGAACCCAGGCTGGTCACCCAAAGTAGGCCGACCACGGCGGCCTGGGCACCCGCCAGCCAGCCGACCGCGCGCGCCAAAGGGCGACCGAAGCGCAGCCGCCAACGCTCGCTGCCGAGCCACAAAGACAAGAGAGCGACCGGCAAGAGCACCCAAGGCAATGCCGCCAGGAGCAGAAATCCCGTCAAGCCTTTACTCCTTCCCGGCCTTTTTGGCCGACGACGATCCTACATCGGCCGCGGACAAGCGCGGCTTCTTCGCCTTCGACAGGCGAGCCCGGCGTTTCAGCAGGTCGTCTTCGAGCGTCGCGAAGTCGGACCGGCCGGTGACGAGGTCGAGGCCGTCGTCCACGATCCGCAGCGCCTCGACTTTGTCCTTTCGCGTGTGTTCGAGCAGCATCGCCAGTTCGCGATGCGCGATGGCGCTCGCCAGCCCCACCGCGATCCGCCACAGGCGTTCGGCCTCGTCGTGGTCCTTGCGCGCCTTGGCCCGGTAAGCGAGCCGCACCGTGGCGTCCACCCGGGCGCGGCCCACGCCGTTCTCCGCGATCGCGCGGTAGGCCTCCTCCGACCTTTCATCGAGATCGGCCCGCTCGAGCACGCGGCCCAGCGAGAGGACATCGAAGGCGTCCTCGGGGAACGCGCCCGGCTCCGAGACCATGGCCAGCGCCTCGCCGGTGAGAGCGGCGAGGGAGACGATGTCCTGGAGATTGTGTTCCAGGACCTGGACCATCAGGCGTCCATCCTTTCGGCGCAGGTACTCGAAGTAGCGCTCGGGAATGAAAGCGCCCGGGATGTCGTCCTCGCGATGGAAGCCGAGGACGCCGTGTTCGAGCGACTGAAGGGAGCACGACTCCAGGCGCGCCTTCCACAGACGCCGGCCCGGATGGAGCATGTCGAGGTGACGGTCCGTCTGCCGGAAGACGCGCCGCTGGAGGCGGAACCGGC
This sequence comes from Vicinamibacteria bacterium, assembly GCA_031412915.1. Lineage (GTDB taxonomy): Bacteria > Acidobacteriota > Vicinamibacteria > Fen-336 > JAGNNV01 > JAGNNV01. The sequence goes on from JANODX010000148.1 coordinate 1,918, forward strand.
TTTCGAGCAGAGGGACATCGAACTGCTTGCCGTTGAAGGACACGATGGTGTCGAAGCGTTCGAGGTCGCGCTCGACCGCGCGGATGAGCGCCTTCTCTTCATGAAAGTCGCGCATGAAGTACTGGCGGACGATGAACGCATCGCCCTCGATGAAACCGACCGCGACCAGAAACGCCGCGGTTCCCGCTCCGCCCGAAAGGCCGGTGGTTTCGGTGTCGATGAAAGCGGCTTTCCGGGGATCGAAGTCGCCGAGGTCGAGGGAAGCGGTCAGGATCCGCGCCGCATCGGGAAGGCAGTTGACGAGCTTCTCGAGCGACGTGCGACCGACCCGCGCATCGAGGCGGAACGACGCATCGCGAAGCAGGAACTGACCGTGAATCGAGTCGATGATCTCGCCGCCAACGAGCTTCGCGAGATCCTGCGGCGGGCCATCGAACTCGTACAGATCGGAGATCCGAACCGCCTGCGGTCCGACCCGGTCGGTCGTTCCATGGTCGGCACTGTCGAGTTCCAAGTAGGCGGACCGCTCGACCTCCATGCCGCCGTCACGGCGACTGCGAATCTGCTGATCGATGAGTGCCTGCAGCCGCGCCTTCAGCGATATTGATTCCGAACCCGACCCCGATCCGGATCCCGCCGGCCCGACCTGCGGTGTCGAATCAGAGCCCAAGACGGAACGCGCCGGGCTCTCCGTCTCGAGCGCGCCAGCCTGCCCTTGGGTCACCCGCCCGCGCTCCTGAACCTCGCGCAGCCGATCCTGAAGCGATCGCGCCATCAGCGTCGCTCCGCACGCACGCCCGCGCCCGAACCGGAACCCCTAGCTTGGGAGTGGTGGCCCGCGAGGCCAGACGCCGTGGAGACTTGCTGCGCTGGGGCCACCTCGTGCGTCAGACTGAGACGCCGGAACGATGGAATCGTGTCTTCCTTACTCGGCTTATTGAGCGCGAACGAAGAGAACGGAATCCGGCGACTCGCGCTCAAAACCCCAGCGCATGCAAGCCTCCCCGTCATCCGGCCTCGCTCCAACCTGCCCCAATCGACAGGCGTCTTGAACTTGGTTGCTGCGGGAAGTTTCAGCCTTTGTAAACCCGGAGGGAACCAGGAGCGGGACTCGGGCGGCTGGGGTCGCACGCGCGCGGGGCGTGCCCCGAGGGCAGGCTGGCGCGCTTGAGGCGAGTCGCTCCGAGCGTTTCCGTCCTTTCGCCGAACCGAGGCGAGTAAGGAAGACACGATTCCGGAGTTCTCCGACACCCGTCTGACGCAGCGCGGAGCCTCCCCTTTGGGGGACTCGCCGTACCCGCCGCGGCGAGCCCCAGCCGACCGCAGTCCCGCGGGCCACATCGAGGATGTTCGCGACCCGAGTCTTGAAGTGACTGCCCCCATGGTCACGCCTGCATGGCCAGGCGAAGGAGGTGCACTGCCACCTCCTTGCCCTTCGACCCGACCTCTCCCGCGGGGCCGACGCACGACGGACAACCGTCGAAGCAAGGGCAGTTCTCGATCAACGTGAGGCTCTCCGCGATCAGCCGATCATGCAGCCGGAACAAAGGCTCCGACAACCCGATCCCACCGGGGTAGTTGTCGTACACGAAGATGTTCGGCTCGTAGGGTTCAAACACCGGAGCCAGCCCCATCTCCCGGTCCCTGAGCCCGTCGAAGGGCGCCCCCGCCCCCGACCCAGACCCCGACCCCGCAAGCGGCCCCTGAGCTCGCCGAAGGGTCCGCCGATCCGGCCAAACCGGAACCAGCCCCATCCCACGCTCGACCTTGGCCTCACCCTGCCCGTTGTCCCCAACCGCCACGCCCAGGTCCCGCCGATCGCACATCAAGAACAGCGACGCCAGCTGCCCAAGGGTGTGCGACAGAGCGATCACCCCATCCCGCTTCTCTTCCCCAGTGAAGGGCAGCGAAGCAATCACCTCCCGGGGAATCGTCAGCCAGTACGAGGTGGTGTGCATCTCCTTCTGAGGCATCTGAAGCTCACCCGACCCCACGTTCTCATTCGTATAAAACTTGATCTTCTTGAACCCCACCACCTGCTGCGAGACGTGGACCTCGCCATGCGAACGCACAACCTGCCCCCGCGGCTCCTCGAGAAACGAATCGAGTATCCGCACCTTGGTGTACGTGATCGCATCGGTGTAGTAGTCGACATCCGCCTCGCGGATGTGCGCCCGCCGCTCCTTGTGGTCGTACTTGTGCACGAGGTACGTCTTCCCCTCGAGCATGTACACCGCCTTCTCGTGCACCATCATGGGCGCGGAGTCGAAGTCGACCTCCGCCACGATCTTCGGCTCGCGCGTGATGTCCTGAATCACGAAGTTGTCGGACGACACGCTACGCAGCGAGACGGTGTCGGCGGGGTAGCTCTCATGCGTCCAGTGCCACGACTCGCCGGCCTTGTGAACAAACCCCTGAGTCTCGAGGAACCCAAGGATCTCCACCAGATTCTCCGACCCGAACGTCTCATCCGACTCGATGGGCAGCTCGAACGCCGCGCACTTGATGTGCGAAATCAGGATATGCAGGTTGTCGGGATTGATCCGCCCTTCCTCGGCCGAAGCCCCGAAGAA
>JANODX010000149.1:0-3324 GCA_031412915.1 Vicinamibacteria bacterium
AGCCTGGCCTGTACAGTGTTCGAAAGTCGTTTTCGGATGTGAGCGCCAGAGCCTGGCAAAGCGCCGTACAGCGCCCCCCAAGGATATGCGCCGCGTCCGGATGTCGATAGGGAATCACGTCCAGCAGGAAGTTTGCGCCGCTAATCACGAGCGCCAGTACAGGCTCCGACAGGGTTCTCCATCCAACGACATAAACAGGAAACGGAGAATGAAATGACGAAAGTCTTGAGACGTGTCGGAGTTGATTGGGGGAGTGGAGCCCACCAAGTGTGCCGGATAGACGGTGAGGAAGAATCGAAGCAACGAGTCTTCCCGCATACGAGCGAAGGCTTGAATGCGCTGGTTGAGTTCGTGGCTGAGGGAGAGGTAGCCCCAGAGCAGATGCTCATTGCCATCGAGGTGAATCACGGGGCGGTGGTTGAAGCACTGCTGGCCAAGGCGTTGCCCGTTTACTCGATCAATCCGAAATTGCTGGATCGATTGCGTGATCGGTTTTCTCCGGCCGGAGCCAAGGACGATCGGCGTGACGCCTTCGTCCTGGCCTCGTGCGTGGAATCAGACGCTCATGCGTTCCGAAGGATCGAGCCAGGCAACGAAGAGAACCTTCGTTTGCAGGCGGCGACTCGACTTCGGGGGGATCTGAAGGCCGAATTTGGAGCGGATGCCAATCGACTTTGGAATGAGCTGCGGGACTATCGACCTGGACTCTTGACCCTATGTTCGGGGGCGGACGAGCCGTGGTTGTGGGCTTTGATCGAAAAGGCCCCGTCCCCGTCGCAAGGAGCGAAGCTTACGCGCGCCAGTATCGGCGCGGTCTTGAAGAAGCACCGCATCCGCCGTCTCACCGTCGAAGACGTGCAAACGGTCTTGCGCGGCGACGTTCTGTCACTACGCTCGGTCTACATCGAATCGCACGTCGCCCGGGTTTTGGTCTTGACCGCCAGGCTGAAGCTGGCGCAGTCCCAGATCGACAAAATCGAGAAGGAGATCAAGACCGCACTAGCGGAGAGGGTGAACTCCGAAGAAAAAACCAAGCGCCGTGACCTGACGATCCTTCTTTCCTTGCCGGGATTTGGACCTTTGACGACGGCCACGGCGCTCGGAGAAAGCGGAGAAGCTTTCGAACGTCGAGATTACAACGCCTTGCGAAGCCTCTGTGGCGCCGCCCCGATTACCAAGCAAAGCGGCGGCTCGAGATACGTGGCCATGCGCCAGTTCTGTCAGCCGCGTTTACGGGTTGCATTGCACATTTCGGCCATGCAGGCGATCCGCATCGATCCCAAGTTCCGTGATCTGTATGACCGCGCTCGCGCGCGCGGACATACCGTTGGTCGCGCCCTCAGAAACATCGCCGACCGCCTGCTGTGCCTGGCCGTGCAGTTGCTCCGAAAGAACGAGCTCTATGACATCACGCGCCGCCAGCTTGCTCCTGCGGTTGCCGTCGCTTCTTGAGCCCTGTGGAATAGTCAGTCGCATGGAAGGCTCGGCCTGTGGGAAACCGGGTCCGTTACCGGTTTTCCATAGGCGGAGGAGCCTTCCATGCGAGCTACAAACAGGGCGTTGACGTAGATGGGCTAGCGAGAGCAAGGCCGGTTTGGGATACCTCAAATTCTTCTTGACTCGTTGCAGGAAGTCCCTGGGCCGCGGCAGACTTTCACCACGGACTGCTAACCCGGATTATTCATGAGTCCGTCTTAGGCTGAGTGTTCGGCTGAGTGATTGGCGCCTTTCGAGCGGTGCGGGCGACGGTGAGAGGGAGAACGGTCCACCTCAGCGGTCGCCGACACGATGTTGGAGCCGCGGGCGGGTTTGGGGCCATCGGCGCGGACACCTCTCCCGTCGGATGGCATTTGGGTGGTCGGCGCGGGGGTCAGGTGGTGAGTGGAGTAGCGACCGAGAGCCACTCTGCCTGGAATGCGAAGTGGCGAGGCAGGCTGAACACGATGCGCCGGGCCGATGTGGTGATGCGGGCGGCGAGCTTGATGAGCTCAATGCGGAGTCGGGAGACGGTGGCGCGCGCGAGTTGAGTGGCGCTCCGCCGGATCTCCTGAAACAACGCGAAGGCCGCGGTGGTCATGAGTGCTCGGAACTGGTTGGCCAGGAAGGAGGAGCAGGACATGCGGTCCATGGCGAGGTCGTTCTTCAACTCCTTGAGTCGATTCTCGAAGTCGCCGCGCCGGCAGTAGACGTTCTCGTAGATGTGCTGAGCGGAGCCGCGCATGTTGGTGACGACGTATCGAGGATTGTCTTTCGGCTCGCGTCCGGAAATCTGCGTGACCTCGGCCTTGAAGATGACGCGTCGCTCGATGGGCCATGTTCCGGCCTGGTAGGTGGTCTCGGCGTAGCGGTGTTCTGTGACCTCGGTTTTGCTCGCGAGGAATCGGACCTCGCTCATGAGGATCTCGGAGGCGCGATCAAGGACGGCATTGCCGGGGAACGCGATGGCATAGGCCAGGCGCTCGCTCTCCACGTAGTCGATGATTTCCGGGGCGCAGAATCCCGCATCGAAACGGACCGCGAGTGTCGCTTGCGGAAAGGCCTCTTTGAGCAAAGACAAAAGGCGAGAGAGAACAGAAATGGCGCCGCGCTTGTCGGGGGCGTTGCCCGGGCGCAGGACGCTCGCCACCACATACTGGTCCGGCTCGCCCGCGAAGGAAATGGCGGCGACGAGCGGGATGTAGCAATAGGTGTCGTAGTGCCCGTTGAAGAAAGTCAACTGTTGCCCGCCGTAGGTTGGAGCAGGGGTCTGATCCAGTTCGATGGTGATTCTCTTCGCCCATCCTTCCCGTCCGCGCCGCTGGGCCTGCACCACGGTCTTCATGAGACTCGTGCCCATGCGAAACAGATCCTTGCGCGTGGCCGAACGCTCGAACCGCGAGATCGACGGCTGAGAGGCCAGATCGTCGCCAAACGGATCTCGACCCGCCAGCGTCTTCATCACCGGATCCGCCGCGATTCGGGCCGCGTCGTTCCCGTCCTCGTATCCACAGGCAATGCCGAAGATCCGCTGCGAGAGAAGCTCCTCGACCTCGTGCTTGATCCGAGAACCGTCGCGCTGGTCGGTGAATGAACCGGCCATCGACGCGATCATTCCTATCCGTTGATCGGTCGCTTTGAGCAGGATCGCGCCGCCATCCGAACTCGTTCGCTCGTCCTCGAACCGCACCACCAGCGGCTTGGGCGCGAGGCCCTTGAACAAGACACTCTGTGCTCTGGCAGAATCATTCATGCGGGGCGCCTCACTGTGTTTAGAGTCAGTATTACCAACCCTTTGGACGCAATGGCTCCCCGCTCAGTTCACTCCTTCATGAATAATCCGGGCTA
>JANODX010000150.1:0-12840 GCA_031412915.1 Vicinamibacteria bacterium
TCATTTTTGCTAGGCCTCCTTCGGCCTTTCGACTCGTCTGAACGTCACCGCCGAAGGAGCGCCAAGAATCGGGTCGACATTCGACCCGCCCGACCTCCGTGACCGCCGGAGAAACGACTACGAGTACGGTTGTAAGAACGAGGACGGAGGTTAGCAACTCCGCCTGCGATGCGTCAAGTTCCCTTTTGTCGCCTATTGTCCGGATTTGTGGGGACGGTCTCCCTCACTTCTGGACGATGACCTTGCTGGCGGTCACCTGCGCGCTGGTCGCACCGCACGCGTCCAGGGTTCCGCTGACGTGAACCTGCGCCCCCGGAGCGACCAGGGCGCGGCACTGTTCGGGGGTTGGCGCGTTGGGTCCCGACCTGGGCGTGCACTCGAAGCTCGCCCCGCCGGCCACCAATACGGTTACCGGATTCGCGGATCGATTCCCGTTGACACGCAACTGGAAGTTCGAAGCGGCGCCGCCCAGAACCACGCCCTCGAGTTCGATGCCGCGACCCACGCTGCCCCCGTCGATCATGCAACTCGCGGTCGGGGTGGGCGTCGGTGTCGCGTTTCCCTGGATCTTGATCTCGGAAGCCAGCACCGGTTGGGTAGCGCCCTCAGCCGGAAGCCAGACTCCCTTGACGTGGACCCTCTGGCCAACCCGGAGGTCGGCCACGCTCCGCAAGGCATTCCCCTCACGTATGGCCGTCTGGGTAGCACGAGCCACTACGGTGCGACGGTCGATGAGAAAGCGGCTGTCGCCCGCAGCGTTCAGGGCGATCACCTGCTCCACGAGCCCTTCGATCTCCAAATCGCCGTGGCCGACGCCGTTTCGCTGTTCCTCCAGCAGGACGACCGAGCCGCCGGCGCCGGTCACCGTGATCGTCAGCTCCTGGTTCGGCAGCACTGCGCCGAGATTGACCGTGCCTAGGGGAATGCCGTCCCGCACAAAAACCAGGGTGAACGATCCGGTGGGAAGACCCCGCAAAGTAAACGAGCCATCGGACTCGACGGTGGTGGACGTCGCGGGGTTCTGCTGGACGAGAACCGTTAGCGCGCCCGCCACCGACGCGACGCTCGAACTTAGGGCGCTCGCCCCGGAACTCCCCGCCAACCCAAGCACCGAACCTCGCAGCACGACGCCGCTGGACGAATTGGAGGATGGTCCGGCGGCGTTGCCGCCGCCACAGGAGGTTGAGACAGCCAAGGCGAGAGCAGCCAACGCAATTCTCGTCCCGTGGCGAAGGAATGGCAGTCGATGCATCTTCATGGTGATCTCCTTGGCGAACGAACCCGACTCCCCCCGGTTCGGCCGGCGTTCCACCGGGCTCATTGTGAGGCGCAAAGACCCTTCCGCGCGGTGACGGAGGGCACAAGGGACGGCAGGAGACTTTCGGGCGGTCCGTCAGAAACTCAGGGAGTATTGACGCGAGGCCGGAGACGGACCGAGAGGACCGCCGCCCGCGACTGCAGACCCTCGGCACGAAGGCGAAGTCGTCGCTCGTTCCGCTCGAGTCCGAACTCCGCGACCGCAAGATCCTCGCCGACCTTGATGGTTACGAAGGCGAGCGGCACTTCGCTTTCGTCGTCTCCGATCAGACTGAGTCGCGCCACATTCAAGGCCCCGGCGATGCTGTCGGTCCGCGATTCCACGCGCAAGGTCCAGTCTCCCCTGGGCAGGGAGAACCGTGTCGAGTAGAGCCGAACCCCCGGCGTCACCATCCACGATGAGGCGCCAAGGGGGATATCGAGGGCGAATGCGGTCCTGGCATCGCTCCCTCCGAAGGTCCGGCGGTGGTCGTCCCACGCCTCGAGCGCGCGAAGTGAGGAAGAGAAGGAATCGAGCAGAGGTTTTTGGGAATTCAGGGAAACAACAAATGGGAGAGCGACGGCAAGAAGGCCGAACCGCGGTCGGAGCATGGCGGCCAGGAGGACTGCGGCCCACGCAGCCGCGAGTCCCAGGCCGTCCGTGCCGCCTACGAAACCAGGGAAGAACCGATCGAGGTCGAGGACCGGAGCCAGCAGCCGTAAGAGGCCGCTTTCGCCATCCGAACGATTGTGGAGCACGCGGGGCGCCCGGCAGGCGAGCCAGAGCAGGCCCAGGCCGAAGCCCGCCGCGGACCCCATGAGGGCCCGTCGATCCGCCCGCGATTCGGCGCCTTGCCAGCAGGCCCCGCAGAGGATGAGCAGAGCAGGCACCGCTCCGATCACAAAGCGCGCCGGGGCCGAGGCGCCGCCCCACCACATGCTGAACGATCCGCCTACAACGAGCAGCAGGCCCAAAACCGAGGCCGCCACGGCGGCGATCATCCGATCCCGCCTCCACAGATTGAGAGCTCCCTGGGCGGCGAGCAACAGGATCGGGGAGAACAGCAGAAGACCGAACTGTCGATCGAGAAGCAGAGCGGAAGCACCCCAGGGGACGCGGGCCAGCGAGACATCGGACGAAAATCCCGGACCGTAGGCGGCGGACAGCGAAGCGCTTCCGAACACGGTCTGGAAATGGAGCAGGAGGAGGCCAACAGAAATGAAGAGAGGAACAAGGATCAAGGCGGTACGACGGATCGAGAATCCGCCCCTTGCCGAAAGAGACACGGCCAGCACCAGGGCCAACGGCAGAAAACGCGGATGGAGCCAGGGAAGAGTCGCGATCGCGGCCGATGCAAGGCCGAGGAAGGCGGGGCGCATGAACACCAGAGCGGCGAGGGTCGCGGCCACGCAGAGTGTTGCCACCGAGTCCGGGAACAGCGCGTTCGCGTAGATGGGCAGAGGGCTTGCGAAGGTGGCGAGAAGACAGACGAAATTCGCGGTCGGAGCGCCGAATAGGGACCGGGAGACGAGGAAGAGGAGGCTGACCGTCATGGCCATGACGGCCGAGACCACCGCGCGGGCGCCGGTGAAGCCGAGGAGGGCGTAACCCGGCGCGATCAGAGCGGAAAGACCAGGGGTGTGGATCGCGTAAAGATGGCCCTTCGGGGATCGCGGGGCCGTATGGGGTTCCAGATTCGCGACGGTGAATTTCGAGAAAGCCCGCTCGTCGAACTGGTTCTTGAGGTCGATGTCGCCATCCTGCAGGAGACTTTCGGCGATAAGGAGATAGTGCGGCTCATCGCCCTGCGGACCGGCGGGGCCGGGAAGATGCCTGCCTACGAAGACGAAGAACGCAAGAGAAATCAGGAAGACGGAGAGCGGCGCCATGGCGGGCGCCCGGGCGAGCAGATCTCGCGATGTCCAGCCGAGGAGAATCACGAAGAGCAGCCCCACCGTGTAGCCGGAAAAGAAGAGCAGAGGCGCGCCAAAACCAGCCACCGCGGGAACGAGGGGGAGCAAGCCGGCGCTGAGCCACAGGAACGGTCGAACGTTGACGACACGACCCAGAAGCCACACCGCAGCGGCCGCGAGGAGCGCGGCCCCGGCTCCCGCCAGGGTAGGCGAACCGGTCAGACCGTGCCACCACCCATCCACCTGCGGAGCCAGGTGGGCCTCGAATCCCCCTGCGATCAGGCCGAGAGCGGTCGCGACAGCGGCGAGAAGACGCGTTCGAGGCTCGGTCACCGAGGCTTAGTGTACTAATCGTCTTTGGCGGTGGCCGGGCACACGTCACGGAAGGGACACGGCCGGCAAGCCGCGTGGGAAGGAGTTGCCTCGAAGAGGCCCCGCGATATTCGATCCGCGACATCGGCGATCTTTCGCTCCGTCGAAAGGACCAGAGCTTCGGTAGGGGAGAAGCCGCCGACCAGATCCGATTCCAGAAAACGCAATTCAACTCGATGGGGAAGGGCGCCCTTGGTTCGAAAGTGCGCCAGGGCGTAGATGGCGAGTTGGAGGCTCTCTTCGGCCCGGCGTTGCGCCTTCACTCCCGTGCTCACCTCGCCCGTCTTGAAATCCAGGATGGTCACGCCAAGGGCGGTGGCGACCACCAGGTCGTATCGTCCCGTCACCCTGGTCCGGCCCACTGAGAAGGAGAACTCTTCCTCCACCCCGGTCGGCGACAGCGGATGAGCCCGCTCCCCCTCGAAGAATCTGGCCAGGGTCCGCGCGCCCTCTTTGAGCCTCAGTTCCTCGTGCTCTCGAGACAGGAACCCTTCGGAAACCCAGGCCCGCCGGAACGCGGCTACCAGGTCCTCGACGCTGAAAGCGCCCCCCGCCTGACGAGCCTTGAACATCTCCTGCACCGCCTGATGAACGGCACTGCCATAGACCACCCGGTGGTGGATCAGAAGAGGGATCCGGTTTCGGTGAACGAACCGATACTTCAACGGGCAGGTCAGGTAATCGTCGACCTGGCGAAACGAGAGTCTCAGCGGCGGCTCCATCGCGAGGGTCAGGCTCGGAGGCTCGGAAGAAGCCGCCTCGGAGACGCTCTCCCCGGCCTTTTCCGGCACCGGGGCGGACGCGGCGATGGTCGCAAGCGGCGATGACCGGGCGACTCTTGTCTTCGGCGAAGGCAGGTCCAGAGCCTCCACCACAAAGCGCGAGACCTTCCGGGTGGTCCCGGCGCCGTAGTCGTCGGCCGAAGTGAGAATCAAATCGTCCTTGGCGCGGGTCATACCCACGTAGAAGAGACGACGCTCTTCCATCAGATGAGCGTCCCCGGGTGAGAGCTCGCTCCTCAACAGGGATGCGGGGAGGGGAAGGGGGTCGCTTCGGCGCCTCAGGGGAAACTTCTGGTCTACGCAACTGACCACGAAGACCGTGCGGAACTCGAGGCCCTTCGCTTTGTGCACGGTCAGGATGTTGACCGAATCGCCCTCCTCGATTTCGATGGCCGCCGGGTCCTCGCCGGCGTCGCGCAGCAGATCGAAACGCGCCACGAACGTCGGGATCCGGTCATGCTCGGCCACCGCGGAAAAACCGCGCACGATCTCGAAGAATCGCGCGATATTCGCGACCTTCCTCTCGTCCTTGGCGGAGGCCACCGCGGCCAGCCGGCCCAGATATCCCGATTCCTTGAGGAATTCGTAAAGCGCTTCGCCCGTGCGCTTGTCCCCCATGCTCCTGACTCCGCGTTCGATGTCGGCCACGAACCTCTTGGCTGCCTCCCGGGAGGGGCCCTTGACCGATGCGAGTTCTTCGTTTCCCTCCAGCTCGCGCAGGACCTCGAGCAAGGGTCGCGTCTTTCTCGAGGCGTGCCGAGACAGGCGCGAAAGGTCGATGGGATCGAAAGAGTAGATCTCGGAAAAAGCCAGAGCCCAGGCCGAAACCGAATCGTCCGGAGAGGCCACCAGCCGAAGGAAGGCGATGAGGCTGCGAACCTCGGGCCGCTCGAAGAGACCCGCCCCTCCCGAGAAACGGTGAGGGAGGCCGCGCAGGTTGAGCGAGCGCAGGAACGGATCGGCGTCTGCATTGTTTCTGATCAGAATCGCGATCTCGCTCAAGGGGACCGGCCCCCGGAGGTGGAGTTCCTCGATCGCCTGCGCTACCGCGTCGGCCTCCGCCGACACGTTCGGAAAGCGCCAGTGCGACACGTTCTTTCCCGCTCCCCGCACCGCCACCAGCCTCTTGTCGAGGCCGGTGATGGCTTCCAGCCGATGAGGATTGTTGTAGGAGATCAGGCGATAGGCGGTGTCGAGGATTTCCTGGGTGGACCGATAGTTCTCGCGCAGGACCACTCGGGTCGCCGTGTCGTAGAGAGAAAGAAAATGGATCAGGTTCGCGGGGGCGGCGCCCCGCCACCGATAGATCGCCTGGTCGTCGTCGCCCACCACCGTGATATTCGGGCGTCCCTCGCCCGCCATCAACCGGATCAACTCCAGTTGCGCGTGATTGGTGTCCTGAAACTCGTCGACTAGGATGTAGCGAAACCGCTTGCGCAGAGCGAGGGCAATATCCGGCCTTTGGCGCAGGAGTTTCAGGGTCAGGTGGATTTGATCGCCAAAGTCGACGAGGGCGGAGGCCGAAAGCGCCGCCTGCTGGGCCTCGAAGAACAAGGCGGCCTCGATGAGATCCTGGCTCTGCTCGCGCAGGGCGCCGCCTTCCTCATCCCCCGTTTCGACCGCTCTTCGGAACTGTTCTTCCGCGAAGGCGAGTATGTCCGAAGGAGAAATGTCCTCATCCTTGGCCCGCGACGCGAACTCCACCAGGGTGGGGAGGTGGCGGCCGGGATCGCCGAGCGGTCGAAACCGGGCGAGAGGAAGCGAGAAGAGCCGCTCGCGCAGAAACACCAGTTCGTCGGCCCGGGAGAGGACCCTGAAGTCCGCGGGCAGCGAGGCGGCGAAGCCGTGCTCGCGCAGCATTCGATCGCCAAAGGCATGGAAGGTGGCGATGAAGGTCTCGGTGTAGCCGTAGGGCACCAACTGGTCCACGCGCTCCGCCATCTCCCGCGCGGCTTTTTCGGTGAAGGTGAGAGCGAGAATTTCCTCGGGCCGCGCGCGCTTCGTGGTGATGAGATGGGCGATGCGCCTGGTCAGAACCGTGGTTTTCCCGGTGCCCGCGCCCGCGATGATCAGAAGAGGGCCGTCGCCATGGAGCACGGCCCCCCGTTGCGCCTCATTGAGGCCATCGAGAATGATGTGCTCGCGCGTCTCTGATCTGGTCTCGATGTCCGGCATGGTCCGGAGACTAGTGGCACGCGGTCCCGGGGCGGGTCCCTTGCTCCCAGGGTCCAGGGTGAAAGGGACTACTCCAGACCCGCGAGCAGTACGCAGATCTCGTCCATCGCATCCGTCACTTCCTTCGCGGGACGGGTGTAGTGGTTCACGATCATGGCGAACGCGAAACGGCGGCCGGAGACGGCGTCGACATAACCGGCGAGCGCATTCACGTGATTCAGCGAACCCGTCTTGGCGAACACCCGTCCCTGGGCCTTCGTGCCCAGCATCCTTCTCTTCAGCGATCCGTCGACACCGGCGATGGGGAGCGAGTCCTTGAACGCCCCGGCCAACGGGTGCTTCGCCATGGCGGAAAGAAGGTCGACCTCGGCGCGAGCCGTCACCAGATCGGAGCGGGAGAGGCCCGACCCGTCGTACATGGCGGGTTCCCCGAGACGGACGCCCTGGCCGAGGAGAAAGAGTTCGCGCGCGCGCAGACTCGATTCGACCGAGGCATCCTTGAAAGCACCGAGACCAAGGCGGCGCAACAGGATCTCGGCGTGAAGGTTCTGGCTCTCCTTGTTGACCACTTTGATCTGCTCCGAAACCGCGGGACCGCGGACCGAGGCCAGGGGGCGAAGGGAATCGGGCAGGGGCTCTCGCGAGGTCCGGACATCATCGCGGACGCTCACGCCATGACGCGCGAGCGCTTCCGCGAAGAGTGTGGTGGCGAAGAGTGCGGGCTCCGGCACGGCCACCGCACCCGTCCAGGCTTCGCCCGAAAGAGGCAACCGGCCAAGAATGACGATGCGGCGCGAGCCGAGGGGTCGTGAAAGCGACACTCTGGCTTCGCTTCCAGCCGCGCCGGTCACGGAGCGATTCTCGATGCGGAGGAAGTCGGTCGGCGGCTGAGCGCTCAACTGAGCAGGGTCGCCTTCGCGCTCGCCCGCCTCGAGGCGGAGGCGAAGGGAATTATCGAAGGCGCTGAGAGCCGAGACTTCGGCCCCGTATTCCCACACGAGATCGTCAGCGGTCCAGCCGTCCGGGATCGACTCATCCGAGAAAAGCCCGTCGTAGCCCCAGAGGCGTCCTTCGATCCGGGTGATGCCCGAGACTCGAATGTCTGCCGCCAGATGGTCGAAAGGGCCCTTCTCCCCCGGCCGATCGAAGCGGTCGGAGAGATTCGGGTCACCGCGACCGACGAGATAGACGTCGCCCAGAAGACGTCCTCGGTCGTCGAGACGTCCCGCACTTTCGACCGTGGTGGCCGGGGTCGGTCCGCCCTGTCCTTCGGCGTGGAGCGCCGCCGCGGTGGTGAAGAGTTTCATGGTGGAGGCGGGCTTGACGTTCAGGGTGGAGTTGCGTTCGTAGAGCACCCGAGACGTGTCGAGATCCCGGATGTCGATCGCGACTATGGCCGGTCCAAAGACCTGGCGTCTCAGCACCGCCTCGACGGCCTGGCCGAAGCGGTCCGGCCCCTTCGCCATCGGTGGTCTCGATGCATGGTTGGTGAAGGCCCAGAAAAAGGCGAAAAGAAGGCCTGCGCGCTGCGTCTTGTTCATCGGTTGTCCACCTCGTCTCGGATCAGGGTTTCGGCCCGTTGGGCGAGGGTTTCTACCGCCTCCGGCCCCTCGCGAATCAAGAGAGCCTCATGAATCCTTACCCGCACCTGGCCGGGGACGATCCACCCGCGGCCGACGATGCGATCGAGACCGACAAGGCTCACGGGCACCACCGGAGCCTCGGCTTCGACGGCCAGTTTGAAGCTGCCGCGCTTGAAGGAGCCCATGGGCGAATCCCCGCTTCGAGTCCCCTCCGGAAAGAGGGCGACGGACACCCCGTTTCGGATTCGTCGGGCGGCCGCGGCCAGACTTCGCTTCGCCCTGAAAGCCCGGGACCGGTCGATGGCGACGTGGCGTGAGGCGGCGAGGTAGAGACCCAGGAGCGGGACGTAGAGCAGCGAACTCTTGTAGACGATGCGAAACGGTCGAGGGAGGGCGGCGAACAGGATCGGAATGTCGAGGGCGCTCTTGTGGTTCGAGACGAAGACGACCGGGCCGTCTGGAAGCCTGGCTAAAAGCTCCAGGGTCGGGTTCACGCCCGCGGCGCCCAGAATGGCCCGCGCCCAAAGACGGCTCATCTTGAATCCGATTTCGCCGTCCCTCTGGAATGGCCAGGCCAGAATTCCGATCGGAGCGAAGACGAGGGCTCCGAGAAAAGCCGTGACAATCGTGAACGCCAACCGGATCACGAAGGGGTTTGCGCGGTCAGGGAGAGCGGCGTCGCCCTACTCGTTTCGGCGGGAGCCGTCGTTCGCCACGATGGGAAGAACTTCCGCGGTGCGGCGCGAAGCCGCGGGAAAATCGTCCGCGTCGCGGCCATTTGGCAAGGCATTGGCGTCGGACGTGCGCGCCGATCCGCCGCTTGGTCCGCCCTCGGACGCGCCGTTCTGCGGCGCGTTCTGGATGGGGACCTCTCCGGTGTTCCTGCCATCGATGCGCCGGCTGAGAGGCTTCGTGTCTTTGCGCGAAAGATCGTCCGGGGCGGCCTCGGGCCAGCGAACGAAGATCATCTTTCCCGCCGCGGTCTGCAGGACCGTGGTGACGTTCACATCGATGGTGCGTCCGAGGGCCTTGCGGCCGCCTTCCACCACCACCATGGTCCCGTCATCGAGATACCCGACACCCTGGCCGTGTTCCTTGCCCTCCTTGCTCACAAAGATCCGCATGGGCTCACCCGGCAGAACCAGGGGTCGCAGGCAATTGGCCAGGTCGTTGATGTTGAGGATCTTGACCCCGCGCAGTTGCGCGACCTTGTTCAGATTGAAATCGTTGGTGACGATCTTGCCTTCGGTTCTGATCGCGAGTTCGATCAGTTTCAAGTCGACCTCTTTCACGTCCGGGAAATCGGTATCCACGATCTCTATTCTCACCACCGGGTTCTTCTGAATGCGCTGCAGCATGTCCAGTCCGCGACGCCCCCGATTGCGTTTGAGTCCGTCCGAAGAGTCCGCCACTTGCTGAAGCTCGGCCAGGACGAATTGAGGGATGATGAGAGGACCTTCCATGAAGCCGGCGTCCGCGATCTCTGCGATGCGGCCGTCGATGATCACGGAAGTGTCGAGAATCTTGGGCGTGCTCCTCGCGTTCGGGCTGTCGCCCGAGGCTTCCCAGTCCGAGCGAACGTGCCTTAAGGAGAAAGACTCGGAACGCCGAGCCCCCGTAGCGAGGCCGATCCACCCGAAGCCCACCGCGAGGCTCAGCCGAACCGCGCCATCGATGGAAGCGTCGAGGGGAGCGAGGGCCTGCCCGGCGAGCAAGGCGAGAACCAGACCCATCAGGAGTCCGAAACTCCCCGCCAGAACCCGGCGGGGAGCCGCTCGGCCCACCAGGGCCTCGATCGCCAGAACGCCCCCGGCCACGAAGCCGCCTATGAGCGATCCCTCAAGGGGCGAGGGGCCAAGAAAATATCCGCTTGTTACGAGCGTGGCGAAGACCACAATGCGGCCCAATGCTGCCAGCATCTTGCTAGACCTAGAATGAGAACGGTTCGGGGGATCCGAACGCGCAGACTGTCTTGGAGTCTAAGAGAGAACCCCAAAAAACGTGGAGGTCTTGAAGCGTGCCCAATGTCTCTTCTCGCGGTCTGGCTCTTCCGCCCTCGCCCATTCGCAAACTTGCTCCCTACGCCGAGGCCGCCAAGGCCCGAGGGGTCAGGGTCTTCCATCTGAATATCGGCCAGCCCGACCTCGAGACCCCGAAGGTCATGCGCGATCGATTGCTCACCATCGATCCGGTGATTGCCTACTCTCCTTCGGCGGGCACGCCCCAGTTTCTCGCCGCCTTGTGTCGCTACTACGCCACGGTGGGGCTCCAGGTCGATCCCCGGAACATCGTCGCCACCACGGGAGGCAGCGAGGCGGTTTTCTTCGCCTTCCTCTGCCTCGCCGAGCCCGGCGACGAAGTGATCGTGGCCGAGCCCTTCTACACGAACTACAGCTCCTTTGCGGCCATGACCGGGGTCAAGCTGGTGCCGGTTCGGAGTCATGGTGAAGAGGGTTTCCACCTGCCCGCGCGTTCCGCTTTCGAAGCGGTTCTCACCAAACGCACGCGATTCGTTCTCCTCTGCAATCCCAACAACCCCACGGGCACGGTATACGCGCGAGAGGAAGTCGAGCGGGTGGCCGGTTTCTGTCGCGATCACGATCTGTTCTTCGTCTCCGACGAGGTGTATCGCGAGTTTGTCTACGATGGTCTGGTGGCCACCTCGGCCCTCGATCTCGCCGGTTTCGAGAACCGTGTGGTGGTGGTGGACTCGCTGTCCAAGCGTTTCAGCGCCTGTGGGATTCGCCTCGGATGCCTGGTGTCGCGCAACGCGGAGCTGATCGCAGCGGCGACCCGGGCCGCCCAGGGCCGGCTGTCCCCTCCGGGCCTCGCCCAGGTTCTCGCCCTCGGCATGTCGGAGATCGGCGCCGACTACTACGCGACCGTCCGCACCGAGTACCAGAGGCGCCGCGATGTCATCTACGAGGAGCTCTCGAAACTCCCCGACGTGTTTCTTCGGCGGCCGGAGGGGGCTTTCTATGTGGTCGCCCGGCTCCCGGTCAAAGACAGCGATGACTTCGCTCGTTTCCTGCTCGAGGATTTTTCGTTCGAAGGCGAAACCGTCATGGTCGCCCCGGCCGCCGGCTTCTACGCCACCCCCGGACTCGGAACGAACGAGGTGCGTATGGCCTACGTCCTCAACTGCGACGATCTCCGGCGGTCGATTCGAATCCTGGGCGAAGGGCTCAAGGCTTACGCGAGCCGCGCAATCTGAGCGAACGTCAGGGTGCCTGGAAGGGAGGGGGTCGAGCCGCTGTGCGGCGCCCATCAAGTGCTGGGAATGGCGGGGTGGACGGGACTTGACGCTGAGCACTAGCGAGGCGCGACAAGGTCACGTTGGCTCGCAGAGCCGACGTGAAGCCATTGCCAACCCGCGAAGCGGGGTCAGGCACGTCAACCTCGCCATCCCGCCCGCCGAGGGCGGGCAATGGCGGGGTGGACGGGACTTGAACCCGCGGCCTCCGGCGTGACAGGCCGGCGTTCTAACCAACTGAACTACCACCCCGCGATTTTCTCCGCCAGGCATTCGGCCGTTTGGTGGGCGGTGCAGGATTCGAACCTGCGACCTGCGGCGTGTAAAGCCGACGCTCCACCGCTGAGCTAACCGCCCCGCGAAGGGAGGGGAGTCTAGCAGACCCTGCACTCCTTCCCCTGAGACGCTTCGGGTCCAGAAACGGCGGAGCAAAAAAAAGACGAGGGCCTGGAACGTCCAGGCTCCTCGTCTAACGAGCGACCGGCCAGCCGGCCGATCCCTCTGCTCGAGTATCCGAGCGTTCGACTACTCCTTGGCGGGTTCGGCGGCGGCGGGAGCGGCTGGGGCCGCAGACATCCCGAGCTTGGTCATGAGATCTTCGGCCGTGGCCTTGACCTGTCCAGCCTTGGCCATCGCGGCCATGACGTCACCCGAACTGAACGCAGTTCCGGCCTCGGCCCATGCGGCGGTGGCGCCTTCAAGGGCGGTCTTGGCCGACTCCAGGCCTGCCTTGTCCAGACCGGCGGGGAGCTTCTTCGCAGTCGCGAGTTCCATGACTCTCTTCTGGATGCCGGCCACCATGGCGGGCAGCGAGCCTTCCATGACCTTCCAGGACTCCATCAGTTCCGCCTTCTTGGCGACTGCTGCCTGCATGACCGCGGTGGCCTTGGCGGGAACTTCCTGAGCCGTCTCGAGGGCGCCCTTGTAGTCGCCACTATCGAACTTCGATTTGGCGGCCGCGGCGGCGTCGGACAAAGCCTGGAACTGATCGGGAACGAACTTCTCACCGTCGGCACGGGCGCTCGAAACCGCGGCGTCCGCGGCGGTCAGGGCGGCCTGGGCCGGACCCTTTCCGCAGGCCACGGCCACGAAGGCCGCGAGAGTTACAAACGCAAAAGTCTTTGCTAGACGCACTTATTTAGTCTCCTTCAAGATCAAGATGGACGGCCTCTCGGGACCGGCGTGATCCTTCATCGCGGGCCGAAATGCTGTTGAGTGTCGCGGCACACGGTCCGCGGGCGAAGAGTTTACCAGCAGCGACCCCTTGTCCTCAATTCAGTGGAGGACATCGGGTGTGCGACATGTTTGTGGGTGGAGAGCGTCAGTTCGCGCCAGGCGAAGTGGTCCGATAGTAACGAGGCGGTCGGGCGGTCGCTGAGGGAGGTCCGTATTGAAGTACTCGGTGACGTTCGGGGGAAGTCGATCGCATCCGGTCCCTGAGCTCGTCGAAGGGACCGGCGTTGGG
>JANODX010000151.1:0-12884 GCA_031412915.1 Vicinamibacteria bacterium
CCCCCCCGGCCGGCCCCCCCCCCCCCCCCCCCGGGCCCCCCCCAACGTTCCCCCCATTTGGCCGGCGGCTACCCGGGGCCGCGCCCCCCCACCCCCACGGGCGGCTAGGCTTCGGGGGTAGCGAGTTCGCGCCAACCAAACCAAGGAGTTCCCCTTCATGCACGACGTGCGCCCGATTGCCGCAACGGATCCCGGCCGGCTTGCTCCGCCTATGCCTTCGTGGTAAATCCACTCATATCCGTATTCTGGGCCGAGGGAACTCGCCCAAAGCGAAAGGCAGGCAGCCATGGAAAACCCTCCGACCCGTCGTGACATGCTGAAAGGAAGCCTGGCCGGCGCGGGGTTGGGCGTCGCGGGCTTGCCGGAATGGGCTTTCCCAGCCCCCGCCCCGGGCGAAGTCATCGTCCCGTTCACCGACGTTCCCGAGAACTTCAGCACCAGCCCCTCCCCGGACACTCGGTTTCTCGACATTCGAAAGATCGACCGCCTGATCACACCATCCGACCAGTTCTTCACGGTCCAGCACCTGGGGCAGCCGGAAATCGATGGCGCCAGCTTCCGACTCAAAGTGACTGGACTCGTGGATCGGCCCAAACAGCTCTCGATCGCCGAGATCCGAACCCTGGGGCCTTCCCCCGATCTGGTCGCCGGATTCGAGTGCTCGGGGAACTCTCCCCGTCTGACCCAGGGTCTTGTATCGAATGGCCGTTGGTCGGGCGTTCCTCTGAGAAAGGTGCTGGCCCTGGCCGGCGTGAAGCCCCAGGGAAAAGAAGTCGTGTTCTTCGGGGCCGATCACGGAATCGAGAAGGTGGACTACCGCGGTCAAGCCTACGAGGTGGACCAGCAGTTCGGGCGGAGTATGACCGTGGACGAGGCGATGGGGCCGGAACCGCTTCTGGCTTTCGAGTTGAACGGCGAACCGCTGTCCCGGTTCCAGGGCTTCCCTCTCCGACTTATCGTGCCGGGCTGGTACGGAGTCGCCAACGTCAAATGGCTGGCGCAGATCCACGTCCAGCAGGAACGCTACCTGGGCAACTATCAGGCGCGCTGGTATCGCACCTTGCGGGGCGAGAAGATCGGCGATGAGGTGAAGTGGACGGAGACCGCGGTCACCCGGATGCGCTTGAAATCGGTCATCGCACGAGTCACCCGCGAGGGCTCAAGCCACAAGATCACGGGCTTCGTGTTGAACGACGGCACGCCTCTGAAGGCGGTCGAAGTCAGCATCGACGGCGGTTCGTGGCGGCCCGCGGCCGTAGCACCGGGGCAGGACCAATACTCCTGGAAGCTCTTCAGCTATGTGTGGCCTGACGCCAAGGCCGGGGAACACACGCTCGTCTCCCGCGTCACCGACGTCAACGGTCTCGTGCAGCCCACCCTGGCGGATCTCGAAACAAAGAAGACCAACCTCGAAAACAACGCTCAGCATCCCCGCACGGTGATGGTCTCTTAGTAGCGGGCGACAGGCGCGCCCCTGGACCTGTGGACGGCACGGTCCGCGGGACGAACCGCCTTTCAGCGCCTTGAGTCGCGAAGTGCTTGACGATTCGCAGCACCTTCACCCTCGCCGGTGAGCGACTCCATGAACGCCACCAGGTCGCTCATGTCTCGACCCGTGAGTTCCACCGGCTTCATTTCGACGTCCAGGTAGGGGTTCAGTTCGCCGCCGGTCTGGTAGAAGGCCACGACCTCCATGAGGGTCGCTTTGCTTCCGTCATGCATGTAGGGGGCGGTGAGCGCCACGTCCCGCAACCCCGGCGTCCTGAAGGCTCCGATAGATGTCGACTGTCGGTCGACCACGAACCGGCCCAGTTCCGAAATCTCAACATCGGAAAGAGGCGCACCGGTGGTCCCCGATGGAGCCGCCCGGAACGATAGCGCTCTGAGGTTCAGGCCCTTGGCCACGCCGATGTTGTGAAACTTGTTGTCCGTGAAGTTCGGAGTCAGCGGGCCGATCGAGTGGCAGGTGCTGCATCGAGCTTTCCCGTTCCAAAGATCGAATCCCCTCTGGGCGGAAGGCGACAGCGCGGTCGGATCACCGGCGGTGAAACGATCGAACGCCGAGTCGCCGCTCACCACCGTCCTTTCGAACGTGGCAATCGCGGCCGCGATGTCGTCGATGGACGCTTTGCGCCCAAACACGCGGAGAAAGTCGGCGGCGTAGGTGGCATCCCTCTGGACCACCGCCTCCACGGCGTCATGGTCCTTCATCCCCATTTCAACGGGATTGATCAGAGGGCCTTTCGCCTGCTCTTCAAGACTCTGGGCGCGCCCGTCCCAGAACTGAAACTCGTTGAAGATCGCGTTCAAGACGGTCGGAGAGTTGCGCGCGCCCCGTTTCCCGCCTATGCCCTCGGCGACTTTCCGTCCGTCTGCGAATCCCTTCTCGGGGTCGTGGCAGGTGGCGCAGGCGATCGTCCCGTCTGAGGACAGTCGCCGGTCATAGTAAAGCCTTCGGCCGAGTTCGATCTTCTCGGCCGTCACCGGGTTGACAGAAGGGATCAGCCGCGCCCACAGCCCGACGGGGAGACCGAGGGGAAGCCTCAACGGCGCCTCCCCGGCCTGCGCCACCGAAACAACCGCGGCAGTGGCGACGAGGGCCAGCCAAAGGCCTCGCGCACCCGTCGGGTATCGCCGACTGGGGGGGGGCGGCGTTCCCACGGCCAGGTTCCAGGTCATGCCGTCTGTGGGTCAGTGCGCCGCCTTGGGCGCAATGAGGTCCGTGAGGTCGAAAGAACGACCGTTCGCAAACACCCTCTTGACCCTGAGAGCGGCGCCGATGTCCTCGAGCGGATTACCCTGCACGAGAACCAGATCGGCGAGCTTGCCGGCTTCGACGCTGCCCGCATCCAGGCCAAGCGCCTCGGCCGGGGTGACGGTGGCTGCGCGCAGCGCCTGGTAGGGCGTCAGGCCCGCCGCCACATAAGCCGCGAGTTCGCCGTGAAGATTCACGGCGTTCGGCGAGTCTGTGCCGGCCACGATCCTGGCCCCCGCCTTGAACAGATCCATCACCATCTTCCCGGGCCCGTCGCGATCACCGGTGTCGCCTCCCGGGAAACCCTGGGACCGGCCCGCGGCGAGGCCCGCGACCTGCTCGCGCATCCACGCGGGATAGAGAGCGAAACGAGGATCTTTCCCGAGGTTCGGGTCCGCGGAGAAGATGCGGCGGGTCCCGGCGTTCGCAACCATGGGGCAGAAGATCGTCTGGGCGTTTCCGAAGAGCTGAATGACGTCCCCGTAGCTGCGCTGGAACGTGGTCATCTTCGGCGAATAGCCGCGACGGCTCGTGGCCGCGGTGTGCTCCGTGTTGTCGACTCCCACGAACGTGGACGGATAGACCTCGTGGGTGGCCACGGGAATGCCGGCGGCGTGAGCGAAATCGACCATGCGCCGTTGTCCGAGGTCGGTCATCCGGACGTAGCTCTTCACCAGGTCGTGCTGCAGGACCTTGGCCCGCTGCAGTTCCATCTCCAACTGCGCGGGGCTGGAAATTGCGATACCCATCTTGTAGTAGACGCGCTGCCACTCCATCAGATAACCCGTCGAGTAGACGCGGGGGCCCGGGCGGATCCCGGCGTCCATGACCTCGCGGTCTTCCACCGCCTCGTAGGGAGTGCCTCCCGGGCTGCGCACCGTGGTGACGCCGAACGAAAGCCAGGCTCGGCCTTGAGCCTCACCCAGGTCCTTTTGGAGGTGGGAATGAAACTCGATGAGGCCAGGCATGAGGGTGAGACCCGAGCCGTCCACGAAGCCCGGTCCGGAATGGCCGGCGGCCTTGTGCGGACTCACACTGACGATCCGATTGCCCTCGATGACCACATCCATGTCGGCGCGCGCGGCCTGACTCCTGCCGTCGACCAGCCGGCCGGCGTGGACCAGGGTCCGGCCCTTGGGAATGCCGAGCGTGTACTTGAGGTCCATGGGGACATCCTTGGTCTCACCCGTCTCGATGTCGATGATGCGAAGCTTGTCCATGGACTGATAGAGAACGTGCTTCGAGTCTCCCTGCCAGCTCGGCGAGTGCGCCATTTCGGTGGTGACCCGGCGCGGCGGTCCGAGTGGTTCGCCCGCGGGCGACACCGGCACGATCGCGAGATACCCTTCGTAGATCATGGCCATCTTGGTCCCGTCGGGCGACCAAGCCGGGCCGCATCCGCCGCGCGAGTCGATGGAGAGATTCGGCTCGGGCGCGAACCATCGGTCGCCGCCGCCGCTCGCCGACATGGTCAGAACCTGATTCGTCCCCTCCCGATAGCGAACCGAGTAGGGCGCCACCATGGCCACGGCGACGCGCTTGCCGTCGGGCGACCAGGAAGGCTGGCCGGGCGCGAACATCGACTCATGGATCTTCGTCACCTCTCCGGTGGCTACGTCCACCACGGAGACATCGGAGCGACGCCACATGCCGTCGACGCCAAGAAACGCGATCCGCGTTCCATCGGGAGACCACACCGCGCCCATGGGCTGCGTCGAGAGGTGGGTGAGCTGAAGGTCCAGGCCGGTCTGGAGGTCGCGAATCCACAGTTGCAGAAAGTCCCCACCCTTGTCGGAGGAGTAGGCGAGCCTGGTTCCGTCGGGCGACCATGCGGCTTCGGTGTCGAGATAGTGGTCTTTGGTCAGATTCTCGGGTTTCCCCCCGATGGTCATCAGGTAGATGTCGCCGATCGCGGTGAAAGCGACGGCCTTCCCGTCGGGCGAGATCTCGGGCCGCACGACACCGAGGACGGACCGGGAGGCCGCGGACGTGAAGTCGCGCCTACGGTGGGCGTAGTCGGGTCGGGTGACCTGGAGAACCGCGGAGAAGTCGATGGTTTGAGGCGCTGTGCCCGCCGACCCGACGCTGCGTCTGCGAATCTTGCCGTCGGAGACGTAGAAGAATTCCGTGGGCGAAACCCAGGAAACCCGGAAAGCGAATGCAGCCTCGTTGCCGGTCAGCGGCTGACCGGCAACTTCGAGTCGGCTCTGGCCCTGGCCGAAGGCCTGGTAGACGATGTCGCCTCCCGCTCCCCACGAGGGCGTGTCGGCCCGGATCTTCGGATCGGTGATCCGACGTTCCGCGCCATCGAGCATCGACACCGCCCAGATCGATTGCGCGTTGTCACGCGTGGAAGCGAAGGCGATCTCCTGATCGTCGGGGGACCACGTCGGCATGGTGTCCTGGGCCGCATCCTTCGTCATCTGACGCGTCGCTCCGTCGCGCAGGTCGAGGACCCAGATGTTGTAGTTGCTTCCAAGCGGGTCGCCGCGATCGGACGCGAAAGCGAGCCGCATTCCGTCGTGGGACCAGGCGGGCTCCCGGTCGTCGAAGTTGCCCCAGGTCAGCCTGCGCTGGTTCGACCCATCCGGAGCGATGGCCCACAGGTCGTAGCCGCCGTCACGGTAGGCGAAGAACGCGATCGACTTTCCATCGGGCGACCACGCAGGCTGGCGGGCGTCGTTGAAGAGGTCGGTGATGCGCCTGGCCGCGCCCCCCGTAGCCGGCAAGGTCCAGATGCTGCCCTGGAGGTCGACGGCCAGGGTGCGGGCATCGGGCGAGACCGCGACCGACATCGACGTGCCCTCGTTGACGGTCACATCAATCGGGGCTCCCCCGCCGCGCGCGGCGGGAGTTTTCGGAGCCTGCGCTCCCACTTGAAGCGACTGGGGCAGGCCCATCGCCAGAAGCGACAGAGTGAGCAGGCGGATCCGTCTCATGGTGCTCCTCGAGTCTGCGCTTCTAGGTTGGGAGTTCCCCGGTTCCGGCCAACGGCCCCAGGTGGACACGTCGTTGCAACGCCGCGAAGCCCTGCGCAGCCTCCGGTTCCGGAAACAGCTTCGAGACCGCGATCCCGACGATGAACGAGAGGGGGATCGTGACCAGGCCGGGGTTGCGGAGCGGAAAGGGAGCGAAGGCGTTCTTCAGCACGTCGATCTGCATCGTGGGAGAGAGATAGATCAGAAGCAGGGCGGAGGCGGTGCCGACCAGAATGCTGGTCTGGGCTCCCCGGGTGGTGAACCCGCGCCAGAAGATCGAGAGCACGAGTGCGGGGAAGTTGGCGCTCGCGGCAATCGCGAAAGCGAGCCCCACCATGTACGCGACGTTTTGCCCCTTGAAGGCGATTCCAAGGAAGATCGAGAGAATGCCGAGAAAGACAGTCGAGACACGCGCAACCCCCAGCTGCTCGACGTCGCTCGCTTTGCCCCCGCGCACGACGTTGACCCACAAATCGTGCGACAACGCGGCGGCGCCGGCGAGAGTGAGGCCCGCGACCACGGCGAGGATGGTCGCGAACGCGACCGCGGAGATGAATCCGAGGAAGGCGGTGCCGCCCACGACCTCGGCCAGGAGGGGCGCCGCCATGTTGCCGCCGGGGTCGACATTGCGGATCGCGTCCTGCCCAACCAGGACCATCGCTCCGAACCCGAGGATGAAGGTGAGCAGATAGAAGCATCCGATGAACCCGGTGGCGTAGGTGACGGAGGCTCGAGCCGTGCGTGCGTCACGTACGGTGTAGAAACGCATGAGAATGTGGGGCAGGCCCGCGGTCCCGAGCATCAGCGCGAGGCCCAGGGAAATGGCGTCCAGGGGATCCGAAACGAGCTTGCCCGGGGCCAGCACCGAAGCGCCATACTTCTCGGCCGCGGCGGCGAAGAGCGCGAACGGGTTCAGGCTGAAGCGCAGCAGGACCAGGAAGGCGAGCACGAAGGCGCCCCCCATCAGCAGCACCGCCTTCACGATCTGGACCCAGGTGGTCGCGAGCATCCCTCCGAACAAGACGTAGGCGAGCATCACCCCGCCCACGATGACAACCGCAGTCTCGTAGGAGAGCCCGAACAGCAGGCGAATCAAGTTCCCCGCTCCCACCATTTGCGCGATCAAGTAGAAACACACCACGGCCAGAGAGCCGATGGAGGCGGCGATACGCACCGGGGTCTGTCGCAGCCGGAAGGCCACGACATCCGTGAACGTATAGCGCCCCAGGTTTCGGAGCGGTTCGGCGATCAGGAACATCACGATCGGCCAGCCCACCAGGAAGCCGATCGAATAAAGCAGGCCGTCGAACCCCGACGTGGCCACGAGGCCCGCGATGCCCAGGAAGCTGGCGGCGCTCATGTAGTCGCCCGCGAGGGCCAGGCCGTTCTGCAGGCCGGTCACGCTGCGACCGGCCGAGTAGAAGTGGTCGGCGCTCCGGGTGCGACGCGCGGCCCAATACGTGATGGCCATCGTGCTCACCACGAACACGAAGAAGAAACCGATGGCCAGCAGGTTCGGCTGGCCCAGACTCGTGTTCACGCGCCGCCCTCGTTCAAGGAATCGACGGTCGTGTCGTAGTGGCTATTGGCCCATCTCACGTAGATCCAGATAAGCACCCAGGCCGAGACGATCACGAGCGCGCCCAGCAGAATGCCGAGGCTCAGGCCGGGCATGAGGACCGTGGCCAGAACCGGTTTGGCAAAGGCCACCAGAGCGATGAACCCGAAGTAGATCGCCATCATTGCGGCGGTCAGCAGGACGGCCAGGCGCCATTGGGCCGCGACAAGTTCCTCCAACCGGCGCTGCCTGTCTGTCATTGTCGGAGTTCCTGAGGCGGCTCCGGCCCGGAGTTTCATCATTTCGAGCCTTTGAGTTCCTCGATGTGCCAGGCCACCCGGTCCGCCGAGTCGCCATGGGTCTCGCCGCCTCTGGTTTCGTAACGAACGACACCCGTGCGGTCAACGTAGAAACCCGTGGGCACATCCTTGACACCCATCAGGGCCTCGGCCTGCTCGAACGTCATCCGGGCCAACGTCATCTTGAACTTGCGCTCCGCGACGTAGCGGGCGAGCCGCTCCGGGTCGTCGTCGATGCTGACCAGGACGAACGCCACCTTGTCGTCATTCACGTACTTCTCAAACGCCTTTTCGATGTGCGGCAACTCCGCACGACAGGCCCCTCACCAGGAGGCGAAGAACTTGTACAGCAAGACCTTGCCGCGCAACTTCGACAGGTCGAGCGGTTGGCCGTTCAGGGCCATGAGGGGAAGCTTGGGAACCGGGTGATCGAGCATGCTGCGGAGCGAGAGAGCCCGTCGCTCGTCGCGCCGACGGTTCAGGTCGGCATTGAGCCACGCTTCAAAGCCCGCCGGATCCTGGCCAAGGCCGGCCTCGATCTGCGCCAGAGCCTTCCGCGCCGCGCCGCGCTGGGGTTCGGGACCGGCGGTGAGGGAGAGGGCGCCGAGGTAACGCTCGCGCGCCTCCTTCGTCTCGCCCTTCTTCCGGAGCAGTTCGGCGATATGGAATTGGTTCGTGAAGTCCTGGCCGCGCGACAACAGGTCCGCCTCCTTGAGTTTGGCCTCGGCGCCGGGCACATCGCCCCTGAGGAAGAGCACCCAGCCCGCGAGATCGGCGGCGGTCGCTCGCGTCCGGCCGAGCGCGCCGCCGGCCTTGCCCGCGAGTTTGTAGGAGTCGAGGTTCTCGTCAATGAATGTCTCGCCCGCCTTCACCAGGCCTTCGGCGAGCCTGGCCGCCCGGTCGAGAGATCCACGGTTCATCAGCAGGTTCGCGCCCGAGACGTAGGCACCCGGATCGGGTTGAGCCGCGATCCTCTTGTCGATGGCCGAGCCTATCGAATCCACCGAGGCTGCGGGCGTCGCCGCGTAGGCCTCGATCAGCGCGTCGTACACGGGCGGAAGCAGTTCGCTGTCGGGGAACCGCGTGGCGAAGCCGTTCGCCTGCTCGATCACTTCGGCGTACTTCTTCGCCGCACGAAGCTCCTGAATCTGCGCGGCGGGCAGCACATCCGGCGCAGGTGCGACCACGGGCTCGGGTCCGGGATCCCGGCCCAGGGCGCGCAGTGCCTTGAAGCGCCCGACCCGCGCCTCTTCCAGCGTGGGCGTGCGTTTCAACGCCTCGTCGAACGCGTCAAGCGCCTTCGCCTTGAACGCAACCTGCTCGTGCCAGCCCGGGAACGCCCCCTCGGACTCGGCGCCCTTGAAGAGATAGATCCGGCCCATCCGCGCGTAGGCCAGGGCCTGGGCCGCCGAGTCCGGGGCTGCGGCCACCTGCTCGAAAGCCAGGAGCGCCGACCGAGTGTGCTTGATCCGCCAGAGCCTGTCGCCTTCGGCGAGCGCCGATCGCGATGCCTCCTTTACGGGCTGCGCCGCCGCCACGGAGGCGAACGCGACGAGGAGTGAGATCGCCGCTCGCGAGGAACGCGATGGATCGATCATTCTCTCACTCCTCTTTGAACCCTCGCCCTAGAACGAGATCTTCAGCGCCAGCTGCAGGACGCGCGGCAGGTAGGTATTAGCGGTGTTCTGGCGCGGCTGACCAAACGTCGTCGTATTGACTACGGCGTTGTAGGCCCCGAAATTCCTGTGGTTCAAGACGTTGAACCCCTCGAGGATACCCGTCAGCTTCAGATCGCCCGACAATTTCACATCCTTGGTCACTCGCAGGTCGAGCTTGTGCAGGGAGAGGCCGGCGAGGGCGTTACGAGGCACAAGGCTCCCGGGCGTGATCACGGCGGGGCCGTCGAACCGCGATGCGACCTCGACCCGGTCCGAGACCGAAGGCGAGATGGCAACACTCTGTGGAATCGGGATCGGCAGCGCCGTAGGCAGGACGAGGCGGTTCTGCGACGCCCCCGCTCCGAACGGGCTGGTGCTGATGCTCGTCGCGTAGTAGTTCCCGGAGCCGTAGAGGTACGCCCCGGAAACCGAGAAGCCCCAGGGGAGGTTATAGAGGGCATTCAAACGCAGAGTGTGGCGCTGGAACTCGGTGGAACGGGCATAGTCGTCGTCGGTGGTGTCGAACACGTTGTTGGGCTGATACTGGAACCCCGTCGTGTTGTCGTTCTGTCCGATGGTGTAGCTGTAGGTCATGCTGGCCTGGAGGTTGTTCCGGAAGCGGCGATGCAAAGCCGCCGAGATCTGGGATGAATCGGCCCGGCCCGTGGACTCGAGCCAGGAGATCGTCGTGAAGTTCGGATCGGGCCGGCCGGTCGCGGCGTTGGGGTTGAGGTTGTAGCCGTTCGCCGGATTGAAGAAGAGATTCAGGTCGCGAGAGCGGGCCTGGTTGTAGGCCTTCGATTTCGTGTAATCCGCCTCGACCATCATCACCTCGCCCAGCTGCTTCTGAAATCCGATGGTCGACTGCCAGGTGTAAGGCATCTTGTAATCATGGGCGATCACGCGGGGGGCTTGCGGGGGGAGGGGGAACTTTCCCGAAATGAAGTCCTGGGCGGTCTTGCCGCGGGTGGGATCCTGAAGGAAGCCAGGGAGCCTGTCGTTCACGAACGAGTTCACCCGAATGCGCTCGCCGTTGAAGCTCTGCTGGCTGAACGTGGTGTTCGAGTCGGGAATCGAGTAGTAGAGCCCGCTTCCGCCGCGGATCACGAACGTGCCGTCGCCCTTGACGTTCCAGCTGAAACCGCCGCGGGGGGCGATGTTCATGAGGTCGCGAATGTCGGTCTTGAAGAGCTTTTCTCCGGCCGTGATCGCGACATCCTTGTAGGGAACGCCGCCTCGGGGGTTGAACGCGGTTTGGGTGGTGACGTGCGGGGGAGCGGTGGCGCCCCAGTCCGCGTCCCAGCGCACGCCATAGTTGACGGTCAATCGGCTGCTCATCGACCAGGTGTCGCCGAACCAGACTCCCCAGGTCGGCCTCGGGATGTCGATGGTCCAGTCACCGAAGTTCAGGTCGTAGCGCTGGATGATGCTATCGAGCCCGGTCAGGTCCCACTTGGTCGGATCGTTCCACGATGCGGCGGGGATTCGTCGGGAGAGATCGGCGGGCACGCTCGTGAAGACGAATTCGCCGCGGGAAAGAAGCTGCCATTGACCGGTGTCGTGCCAGCGCAGGAACTCGGCGCCTATTTTCATGTCGTGCTTGCCCTTGTGCCACGACAGGTCGTAGCGGGCCGAGACGGTGTTCTGATAGAACTCCTGCGGGTAGTTGCGCCGTTGACCAATGGCCTGGCCCGGGAAAGCCAGGCTCGGGGAATTCGCGAGAGCGGGGATCGCGAGGTCGTTCTTCCAGTTGAAGTGCGTATATCCCAGTTTGACTTCCTGAGACATATTCTCGTTGATGACGCGCGACCAGTTGCCGATGAAGTTCAAAGCGATGCGCGAACGGTCGGCCGCCTGCGATGGGTGCTCGGTGCCCGAAATCTGGGTGAAGGGATTCTTCCAGTCCCAGTAAGAGCCGCGCAACGAGAAATGGTCCTTCCCCCCCGTCTGGCGGTCGATCCGCCCCAGAATACTGTTCTGGGTCAGCTTGCTGGGGAAAGAGAAGGTCTGGCCCGGGAGGGTCGGGGGGGCGGAGAGGATGGTACCCGGTTCACGCTCGTACTCGTAGGAGAGGAAGTAGTGCATCTTGTCCTTGATGATGGGACCGCCGATGGCGGCGCCGATCTGCTGGTTCGAATACGGCAGAACCGTGTTGGAGATGAAGTCCTTCGCGTTGAACTTGTCGTCTCGGACGAAGCCGTAAACGCTTCCCGTGGTCTTGTTCGTCCCCGATCGGGAAATCGCCTGGACCTGGATACCCTGAGAGCGGCCCATGGTGATGTCGAACAGGTTGGTGACCACCTGGAACTCGGCGATCGCCTCACGGCTGAAACGGGGCTGGCCGAAGCCTGAGCCCGCCACCTGCTGCGTGATCTCCTGGCCGTCGAGGTTCAACTGGAACTGGCGGTCGCGCACACCCGGCGTATCGACCACCGAGTTGGCGGTGATCCCCTTGACCATCATGGCCAGTTCCATCCAATTGCGGCCCTGCAGGGGCAGCTGCTCCATTTCCCGACGATCGATGTTGCCGGCCACCGCGGACGATTTCGTATCGACCAGAGGCGCTTCTGAGGTCACCGTGATCTCCTCGCTGGTCGAGACCTTCAACCCAATGGGAACGGTTCGGTTCTGGCCCACCAACAACTCGATCTTCAGTATCACGACCGTGGAGAACCCAGGCAGCGTCGCCTGGATCTTGTAGCTGCCGGCGGGCACGTTGACCAGCCGATAGTCGCCGCGGTCTCTGGTCGGAGTCGAGAACTGGCGGCCCGTTTCGAGTGACGTGACCGTGACCGTCACCCCGGGCAGAACGGCGCCGGTTTCATCCGAGACGGTGCCGGAGAAAGAGCCCTCCTGAGCATGGGCGCTCACACCGCTGAGGACCAGAGTCACGAAAACCACAACGAGAAGACGCTTGGACATGGAGAACAGAATCCCTTCTTGCGGAGACGGAGCCTTGAGTTTTGGAGGGGAGGACTTGGTACGGAACTATCCAAAAGTAGTTCCCTTGCTCCAAGAAGTCAAGGAAGGGAACAGTTGAAGCCGTCGATCGGTTGGCGGCGCGTCGGCTCTCGAGACCACGAGCATCCGCGGTCTGCAGCAGATCGACCACGCTTCGGTCGGAAGGGCTCGCCCCGCGTTGAGGGCACTCGCGCGGGCGCGCTTCAGCGCCCTCCTCTAGAAATCGAAGAGCTTCGTGTACTTGACCACGAACGACCGGCCGAGCGTTTCTTGCGGAGTGGAGCTCAGCACGTCGCGACGATTGTTGAAGACAATGAATAGACCCGTGCCGCTGCGATTCAGTATCGCCAGCCGCACGTTCGACGAGAACAGGCCGGTCTGGCTGTTGTACTGCAACAGGGCCGAAAGATTGGCCAGGGTGGTGAAGGCGTAGCTGGCCTTGAAAGGCACCAGGTGGTTGATGAACGAGCCGCCGGGCAGCTTGATGTCCTGGCGGGTCCACCCGAGGCTGGCCGTCGCCTTGGGCGTGATGCGGTATTCGCTGGTCAACTCCGTCGACAAGAAATCACCGTCGTAATAGTGACCGGAGTAGAACCGGAACGTGCCCGTGACGCGGGCGCTGGGATTGTGCAGGTACTCGAACACGCTTTGCCACCAGTCGTACTGGCCGGCGGG